>DJWN01000051.1:1833-71319 GCA_002440975.1 Bacteroidales bacterium UBA6229 | reverse complement strand
GTGTTAACTAAAAAAATCTTACGATCGGCTTATTGCACAATCATCTTGCGGGTCACTTTTTGCGATCCGGCTTCAACGGTGTAGAAATATACGCCGGTTGGCAGTTCATTGGCACTTATTTTTGCAGTAAAGCTGCCAGCATTTCTGTATCCCATATCTTCTGACAATACCACCTGACCTGTAATGTTATATACAGCAAGTTTTACATCACTGGCTTTTACGAGCGAAATGGTAATCTGTGTTTCTTTTGAGAAAGGATTAGGATAATTCTGACTTACAGAGGCAACTGCTTCGCTACTAATCTCCGGGGTTCCGGTGATGGCGTAGGTCTTTACAAAATCAGGTATGTAATAGAACTGTACTGGTATATCAGGATTTAGATTGTCAAGCTTCTGATAAACCCACGGAATGGTGCATTTTACTGTATTGTTACCCATGTCTTCTGTAAATACATAATAAGGCATGGTGGCCCAGTTGGCTGTCCACATGGCTGCAGAAAACTGTGTTACGTTGATCACTTCTTCTCCATGGGTTCCATTTTCGCCCATATAAGGCAAGAACTCACGGAAATAAATGTCAGGACGAGAGTTATCTTCTGCATCTTCAATATCGCTGTCGAGCCAGGAGAAGAACACAATTGAACCATCCCATGAAGCTGAAATCTGCGGACGATTGTATTGCACAACGTCACCAATTTCTGCACTAAACTGATTCAGGGTTGCCAGTTTAAATGAATCCCAGGTTTCGCCACCATCAGGTGACCAGATATGGAAACTGGCAATAAATCCACCTCCGGTTGCTATGGTTCCTTCTTCCAAGTCAGCAAGCATAACTGTACCAGCAATGTGTGGGTTTCCCCAGGCATCAACCAGAAGATCCTGGTTGTAACCAATATAATAGGCTATCTCATCTCTTGGTGGTACTGGTTCCGGATCAAAATAGGCTTCCAGGTATTCATCAGGGAGATGCTCCTGAATAGCAGTTAAACCGGCAGCTCCACCCAGTTGTACTTCTATTGGATCAGGGGTCCAGGTTTCGCCTCCATCGGTAGTTTTGAAGAGCACAGGATGATAAGAAGTATAAGGAAGGGTTTCTTCCAAATTAGTCAAAATGGAGATATATCCAGTTTGTCCGTCAGGGGCAAAAGCGATTTCAATATCGTTGATGCCATCTTCCGAATTAACCGGAACATCAATAGATTGTAAAGTGTATTCCATCTCTCCTATACTTTCATCGTAAACACCTTTGACTATCGTGATACTGCCAAGATAGGTAGATGCAGATCCATCCCATTCAGTTAATTCGTCAATAAAAAATACCGTTCCCTGCTGGGTGATATGGAAGGCATCAGGAAGAAACCATCTTTGGCTGCCACTGGTTGCCCAGTTATCCTGCCATTGCTGTGCCGGATTTCCAAAGGGTATTGATCCAACTGCTAATCCACCCCATGAACCAGCTGTGCCCTGACTACCATCCAAGGTAGGAGCCACAAAAGTTTGCACTGCATTGGCAGGATCGGTATTGCCTTCGGGATTGATAAAACCGCCCATCGGATAACGAGCCGGGCTGGCTCCTGTGGCCGTTGCATCGTACATATTGATATTGTTTTCCCAGTTAAGGCCGCCATCAGTCGAAATATCATATCCCAGATTATTTCCACTTGGAATCTCCTGACGGTGAGTAAAACTAACGGTGTTGAGTCTGTTGTCAACCCATACACTGGCTGTACGGCCATCAACAAAAAAACCATAAGCATTGGCTGCCCTGCCAATAGCGATTTGGGTTACAATATTTACATCATTAGGAATTGCAACTTCCGGCATTTCAATTACCGAAGGAGTTGCGTTTGTTCTTACAGACTGCTCATCCAGTCCTGCAAATTTATCTGCTTTGGCAGATCTGATTTTCAGATCGGGACTCTGTTGAGCCTGAAGGCCCGTAGCCAGAAATCCAAAAACCAAAAAGGAAAGTAGAACTTTTTTCATGGTTTAAAATTTATTTAATGAGAAATTAATAATTCTTTGGAAACAAAGGTACTCAAGCCAAAAAATAAACTCATCCAAGATGGGTGAACGGTCGTTTATTTCAAGTTGCCGGCCTGCCGAAACACCAATGATATAAGTGAACAGAACACTCTTGCTATTACCATAAAATGCAAAAGGCTGAATTCTTGATGAATAGATTATTCTCTGAAAAAACTAACTGTCATTCTAAAAATTTGAAATGACCTCATTATGCAGAAGGAAAACTTTTGATATTGGTCACTTCAAAAACACTTTGGTCTCTGTTGAATTAGTATTCCGGTATTTGGAATCTTCCTGGTCATTTTGCGTGTTTTAGTAATTCAATTATATACAACTGTATATCAATATTTTATAATTGATTGCCTGGGCAATTGGTCATTGAAAAGCCGAATTTATTCCATTATCAGGAATTTTATTCCATAAAAGGGACAACAACTCAAAAAAGGATAGTATAAATTATTGAATCTCAAATATTTCAGTTTTTGGCACATCATTTGCGAATCGTCCAACAACTTGTTTTGTTTGTTTTTCATAATTTGACCGCCCTCCCGGGCGGTTTTTTTTATTCAAAGGCAACATTATGTTTGCCAGGAATTGAGTAATCCTGAAAGCTTTCACAAGACGAACGGTCAGCCTTAATCACCAAAAATCCAGAGGTAAACAGCTTTGCACAAAAAAGTATTGCAGACTAATAAATACAGGCTATCAGATAAATGGTAAAAAAACAATCAAAAAAACTTATCCCTTTGTGAGTTCCTGAAAGGCTTCTTCCATGCTCAGGCTTTTTTGTTGAAGGCTCGTGATATTGAACTCTTTATCCATAGCCCATTGCATGAGGTTTTTACGCAGGTTTTCCTTTTCGTGGTATTCGATCAGCCAGTGCCGGTTGCTGATCTCACGCAGGTTTTTCACACCGCTGATCTGTCGTAACAAATCTGCCTTTATCTCTTCTTCGAACTGCACTTCGAGTACATTATTCTTCTGTTGGTGCTTGAGGTTGGAAGTACTGTCGTCGGCAACGATACGGCCTTTATTGATGATGATGGCCCGATCGCAAATGGCTTCTACTTCCTGCATGATATGTGTGGAGAGGATAACCGTTTTTTCCTTACCCAGCGATTTGATCAGAGCCCTGATATCCACCAGCTGATTGGGATCGAGACCGCTGGTCGGTTCATCCAGAATCAACACATCCGGATTATGCATCATGGCCTGAGCAAGACCGACACGCTGCCGATAACCTTTCGACAGTGCCCCGATCTTTTTATTCACCTCAATGGTAAGTCCTGTAAGCGCAATCAGCTCATCAATTCGATGTTTGGCATTTTTGCCTAACTTATGCACACCAGCCACAAAATGCAGGTATTCGCGAACATACATATCCATGTACAAAGGGTTATGCTCCGGCAAATACCCAACCAGCCTGCGCACTTCCATGGAGTTGCCAATCACATCAAAATCGTTCACACTGGCTGTTCCGCTGCTGGGCGGGATAAAACAGCTCAAAACTTTCATCAGGGTTGATTTACCCGCTCCATTAGGCCCCAAAAGCCCCACGACCTCTCCTTTTTTTATCTCAAGACTCACCTGATCCAGTGCCAGCTGAGTTCCGTATCGTTTCGACAAATCCTTTACCAATACCGACATCCTTATCTTTTTTTGCAAAATTAGTTTTTCTGAACCAATCAGGCTAAATCGAAATGTTAAGGCTTCGAAAAAGAACAGCTTCTCTTATCAGTAAAAATATTATGCTGTCATAAAAGGACTTTTGCAAACCAACGACCATGCTACCCACCATAAGTCACTAACGGGACGGTTCCGTCAAGGACAAAATGTGGGTAATGTAAAAACTTTCACAAAGAGTAAAGTGCAAATAAAAATTCCTTGCTCCATGCAGCCTCCAAATTACCCTTTCTCCATCCTCGCCTGCTTCTTAACAATACGATCCGAAACCAGAATACTTAATTCATAAAGCCCCATGAGTGGTATGACGACAAGTATCTGGCTAAACACATCAGGAGGGGTAATAATCGCTGAAACAATCAGCAAAATAACAACCGTATATTTGCGGTTACGCCGCATAAAAGCAGGTGTGATCAAGCCAATTTTGGTGAGGAAATAGATCAGAATCGGTAGCTCAAAAACCAAGCCCACCGCAAAAATTACAGAGATAACCGTGCTGATATACGACTGCAGCGAGATTTGATTGGCCACTGTTTCACTCACCTGATAAGTCCCTAAAAAATTGATCGTTAGCGGTACGATCAGGAAATAACTGAATAATACGCCCAAAAAAAACAAGGCCGAGCTAATAACAACGGCTCCACTGGAATATCTAGCTTCGCCTTCGTGCAAGGCCGGCCTCACAAACCGCCAAACCTCATTAAGCACAAACGGGAAAGCCAATATCAAGCCCGTAATGAATGAGATGTACATATGCGTGAGAAACTGCCCCGACATATTGATGTTTATGATCTGAAGGTTAAGATCGTCCATGCAGATGGCTTCAATATTAAGCAATTCGCCAGCTTTGCACAACATCCGGTTTGTAAAAAAATCAGCCTTCCCGGGAGCAAGCACCAGCATATCAAACACCAGTTTGCGGTTTAAAAAAGCAACAACCGACAGCACAACAACAACGACCACACTGCGTACAATATGCCAGCGCAGCTCTTCCAGGTGCTCCCAAAACGACATCTCCACTTCTTTGTCTGACTGTTTTTGCTTTGCCATAAACAACAATTGAAGCGGCTAAATTACAAAATCTGTCTCATCAAAAATAAGAGGCCGAAATTGTGATATACTTGCCATATCCTTATGTGGAATACTTCTAAATAAGGAAGTTTTTCTACCTTTGTAAAAAAGCATTCATGACCAAAAGATATGATTACATCATTGTCGGAGCCGGAATAGCAGGTTTTAAAGCTGCCGAAACCATTCGCAGGTATGATGACGAAGGCAGTTTGCTACTGATCAACGGCGAAGATCGCTTACCCTATAAACGAACCCGTATCGACAAAAGCCTCTATAAGGGATTCAACATGAACCAGTTTGCCTTGGCCGATGCAGAGTTTTACGAAAACAGGCAAATCACTCTGCTTAAGGATATTGTAACAAGCCTTGACCTTAAAACGAAAAGCCTACAAACCGAAAGGCGCAACCAGTTTTCGTGGAACAAATTGATTTTGACCCTGGGAGGAAAACCCAAATGGCCCGAAATAAAAGGCAATGGGAAACGCAATATCTATCTGGTACGTACTGCTGATGAGGCGGAGGAATTGATACGGGCATCCAGAAATGCAGAAAAAGTAGTCATCGGTGGCGGAGGCGTGCAGGGCATCGAACTGGCTGAACAGTTTGTAAAAGCCGGCAAACAGGTAACACTGGTTCATAATGGTATTCAACTCATGAACCGTCACTTTGATAATCAGCTGTCGCAACATTTACATGGCATACTCGAAAAAAATGGCGTCACAGTTATCTGCAACGAAAAAGTAAATGGCATCAGCAAAACCAGCAACGATAAATACCTGGTAAAAATCGGTGAGATCATCCAGATTGTTGCTGATCTGGTGGTTTTCAGCATAGGAACCAAGCCGGAAATTACTTTGGCTCAACAAGTCGGATTGGCAACCAACAGAGGCATTCTAGTAAACGAATACCTTCAAACCTCACATCCGGATGTGTTTGCTGCCGGTGATGTGGCCGAACATCCGGGAGGGCATATCAGCGGGCTTTGGCATGATGCCGAGTGGCAAGGCATGCTGGCCGGAAGCAATGCAAGCGGCAACAAACAAATCAACAAAAAAAAACCATTCCGGCTCAAGATGGAAGTTTTCGATCAGTATTACTTTTCGATGAATGCACCCATCAACAATAGTACTTATCAACCAGAAACCATACGGGTTAACGATCGCTTTTATCAGGCTTACTTCCATAATGACCGGCTGATCGGACTGTTGATGCTAAACGATAAAGCACAGTCGAAACTTGCCGAACAGGCTGTGCTTGAAAACTGGAAAAAGTCGGAGTTTCTGAAAGTTTTTGGAAAGTGACCTTAGTCGGTTGTCACATACTTAATCCCAAAAAACTCCTGACGGCAAAGGGTGATTCTGATCACAAGGCTTATTTAGAATTCAAAATAATTCCGAAAGCTTTACCTTTGTCGCTAATAAATTATCTTATTTTTAACCAGTCTAAATAAGCATATCATGACACGCACAAAAAGCAGTGTAATTGAAGTTTTAAAAGGGGTGATCTATTTTGCAAAGGGCGACAATATCGTTGATCTGGGCATGGTGGACGAACTTGAAGTTACTGACAACAGCATCCGATTCAGGCTCGTCTTTCCTAAACTTGGTGAAGCTTCAGTAAACATTGTGATGGGGGCAGCCACCAAAGCCCTCAAAGCAGCATTTGGCGAAGAAATAAAACTTGAAATCACGCCTATTGCTGAAAAAGACAAAGGCCGTGGCCCCCTGGCCGGAGTAAAACATATCATAGCCGTTGCATCCGGAAAAGGCGGCGTTGGAAAATCTACTGTTGCTGCAAACCTTGCCATCGCACTTTCACGTGCCGGTTCGCAGGTAGGACTTGTTGATGCAGACATTTACGGGCCTTCTGTTCCGATGATGTTTGGCACCGAAAATATGCAGCCGGGTGTTTACGAAAAGGAAGGCAAACCTGTGATTGTTCCCATCGAAAAATATGGCATCAAGCTACTTTCGATCGGCTATTTTGTTGACAGCAACAAACCTTTGGTGTGGAGAGGCCCTATGGCCACCACTGCACTAAATCAATTGTTAAGCGATGCCGATTGGGGTGTGCTCGACTTTTTGGTGATTGACCTGCCACCCGGAACCGGCGATATTCAACTCACACTGGCTCAGTCCTATTCAGTGAATGGAGCTGTGATCGTTACCACTCCGCAAAAAGTTGCCTTTGCTGACGTAAGGCGTGCTGCAACAATGTTCAAACAGGAAAAACTCACCATTCCATTGCTTGGCCTGATTGAAAACATGGCTTATTTTACCCCTTCGGATAGTCCCGAAAAAAAATATTTCATCTTTGGCGACGGCCACGGACAACAATTTGCTGATGAGTTAGACATACCTTTCCTCGGCCAAATTCCAATTGATGAAAAAATTGCCGCCAGCGGGGATAACGGCAACCCAATCGCCCTCGACGAAAACTCGCCTGTTACCAAAGCCTTTGATGAGGTAGCAGCACGATTAAGAGAAAAGTTTCAATAACACTAATACTATTGATTATGACAGAACAAAAAGAAATGCTCACACAAAAAGTGAAGAATATCATCGAACAGGTAAGGCCTTATCTGCAACAAGATGGTGGCGATATCAATTTTGTGGAAATCACGGACGATTTAATCGTAAATGTTGAGCTTACCGGTGCTTGTGGCAGCTGCCCCTACAGCACAATGACACTCAAAAATGGCGTTGAAAACACGATCCGCAAAGCACTTCCGGAAATCAAGTCAGTTGAGGCCATCAACCTCTAAGCCCTAAGAAAGATATCGGGCTACAATAGGCATACGTCTGCCCATTCCAAAGGCTTTGGGAGATACGCGCAATATGGGCGGACTTTGATACCTTTTATATTCATTGCTATTCACAAGTCGTAAAACCCGTGCCACAGTGTGCGGGTCAATTCCCAGTTTCACAATTGCCTCAGGTCCCATCCTTTGCTCAATATAAGCATACAAAATCCTGTCGAGCAGTTCATATTTAGGTAAGCTGTCGCTGTCTTTCTGATCAGGACGCAACTCAGCTGAAGGTGGCTTGATGATGGTATTTTCAGGAATGATTTCCTGATCTGTGTTGATATATCTTGCCAGCTCAAAAACCTCTGTTTTGTAAACATCTCCCAAAACCGATAGCCCGCCGTTCATATCGCCATAAAGCGTTCCATAACCTACTGCTGCTTCACTTTTGTTGCTGGTATTGAGGAGGATATAACCAAATTTATTGGATAAGGCCATCAACAGCGCGCCACGTATTCGGGCCTGTATATTTTCTTCGGTCACATCAAAAGCTTTGCCTTTAAAAGTCTCACTCAATTCATTTTCAAAACCTTGATAGATCTCCTTTATTGGAATGGTTTGATAGGGAGAACCCAGATTTTTAACCAGATCCAGCGCATCCTGCACCGAATGATCCGAAGTGAACTGTGAGGGCATCAGCACGGCATATACATTTTCGCTTCCCAAAGCCCGGGCAGCGAGTACCATGGTTACTGCCGAATCCAGCCCACCGGAGAGTCCTAAAACAGCCTTCGAAAAACCCAGCTTCTGAAAATAATTCCGAATACCCATCACAAGGGCATCGTGGATGCGTTCTATCTTTCCGGGCAAAGCATTTACAAAATGAGTACTATAACTATCCGAATCAACGATTTGCAAGTCCTCTTCAAAAAAACGCAAACGACTGATGATCCTGCCATTTCGATCCATGGCCAGCGAACCACCATCAAAAAGCAGTTCCGTTTGAGCACCGACATGATTCACATAAACAAGTGGCAACTTATACTTTTCCACATTTTTGCGCAGCACCTTTTCGCGCTTTTCAGCCTGATCGTAATCAAAGGGTGAAGCAGCAATATTGATCAGCAGATCAGGTTCCTCAAGAATCAGTTCTTCCATGGGTTGCTTCACATAAAGCGGGTGATCCTCCACATTCCACAGGTCTTCACAAACTGTGAGCGCAATTTTCTTTCCCCTGAAATTAAGGCATTCAAACCGATCGGCTGGTTCAAAATAGCGGTACTCATCAAAAACATCATAATCCGGTAAAAGCCCTTTTCGGAAATACTTTTTTTTCCCCTGAAAAAGAAAAACTGCTGCATTAAAAAGTGGTTTGCCCTTATTTGTCGTATTACGTATGGGTACACCCAAGATCAGGGGAATATCAAAACAAGCCTCAGCAATGATATCGAGTTGCGCCTCACAGCTGTCGATAAAATCCTCAAACTCCAGAAAATCGCGGGGCGGATAACCCGAAATGGCCATTTCTGCAAAAACAGTAAGTTCAGCACCCAGCTTTTGTGCCTTATTGGCTGTATCAATAATTTTTAATGTATTAGACTCAAAATGACCAATATGATAGTTGAGCTGCGCTAATGCTATTCTCACGGTTTAGATATTTAAAACAACAGTCCTATCTGAAGTTCCAGCAGATTGGATATCCCCTTTTGCTCAACAGAGCTATCCACTTTGTTCTGGTCTTTGATGATATCGATGAAATTATTATCAAATCGAATCCCGGCCGTAATAAAGGTTGATCCTCCCAAAAGATATTCAACACCAGCACCAAGGATAAGCGACTCGCGTGTGAAGCGGTACTGACTTCCCACATCGGAGGTAACTACTTCGTGTTGCGAGTTGTCAGCAGTAAACTGATCATCAGCTTTGGCATCTACCCTAAAACCAAGCCCAAAACCCATCTCACCATAAACCCTCAGGCCGCCAAAATCGTTCGTTTTCATCTTTAAAATCACCGGAAGCTGTATATATTTAAGGTGTAGTTCGCGTTTTGTATTCCCGATAAGGCTGCCAACGGAGTTTGTAATCTTGTCGGGATAAGTGTAGGCCCCATTTAAATACATCACATTAAAACCGGTGAGGATGGCATAATTTTCCATGAGGAAAAATTCACCTACAAAACCCCAATTGAAACCAGCTTTTACGCCATCTCGTTCATAATCAATAGTATTTGGCTTAATCCAACCCATCGAAGGAGCTACTTTAAATCCAAACTGAAAAGCCTTTTGCTGGGCAGAAGCAATTCCAGCAGTCATAAAAATGACCATCATCAACATAATCAGGAATTTCTTATTCATAATGCGTGGTTTTGGCCGTAAAATTAACCAAAAAAACTGCTAAATTATTAGCTTGCCAAATGAGTTTTCAATAAAAGATTGTTGACAATAAATGCTGTATTGTTTGGTGCCACTTTACAAAAAAACTTACTTTTATGTTTGAAATACTTACTTTTGCTTAAACAAAAACCAGAAGTCATGAAAAAAATACTTTTTGCATTTACGTTTGTGTTAATGGCTAGTGCCTTGTCAGCTCAGATATCGCTCGGCCCTAAAATTGGTTACACAACCAGCAAGCTCTCTGTGGACAAAAGTGATATCAATTCTGATCTGAAAAGCAGTTTTATTTATGGTGCTTTTGTCAGACTGGGAGATAAATGGTACGTGCAGCCCGAAATTAACTTTTATACCTCCGGAGGCGTATTCAAATCCCCAACTTTGGACAATGGGTCACCTATTGAAGACGAGGTGGAACTTAAAACTTTACAAATTCCATTATACATCGGGATAAAACTTGCCGACCTGAAGTTTGGGAATATTCGGGCTCAGGCTGGACCAACAGCAAATATATACACCGATAAAAAAATTAATCCTCTCAAATCGGGCACCATCATCAAAGAAACTGACCTGAAAGATATACAATGGGGATTTCAGTTTGGTGCCGGTGTGGATGTGTTGATGTTTACACTTGATGTGCAGTACTATTTGGGATTGAATAATGTGATTTCAGATATTACCCTTGAAAATGGAGAAACCGTAAAATTCGATTCCAAATCACAGGGTTTTATGGTAACGCTTGGTTGGAAAATTATCTGATATAAAATAATATGTTAGAATAACCGTTTCGTTTGAAGCGGTTTTTTTATATCCACAGGTTGAGAAAAATTCCATGAAAAACAAATATCTGATTCTTTTCTTGCTATTTGTCATAACATTTTTCGCCTGCGAAAGCAGTTACCGCGATAAGTTTGAAATCGATACCACTAAGCTCAAAACACAGAAAATCGAAATCAAAGCTTATGGCAAAGCTCTTTTTGATGCTGATACCGCAAATCTTAAGGCTGAACTACTGAGGCTCCAACCCGATTTCCCACAGTTTTTACTTGCCGATCTCAATGATCCTGAGAACGTTAAACAGATTTATGACTTTGTATCCGACACCTTCTTGATTGGTTTAAATCGTCAAGCCCGGAAACTTTTTCCCGATCTTAATAATCTTGAGAAAAAACTTCTGCCTGTGATACAGCATTTCGAACATTTTTATCCGGCCATTTCGCCTCCTCCTATTTATACCTATATTTCAGGAGTACAATACGAAATGCCGATAATAGCCGGGCAGGATGCCATCGCTATCGGCATTGATAATTACCTGGGCAGCGAAACCAAAGCCTACACACAACTTGCTATTCCAAAATATCTCAGGTATGGCATGAAGCCCGATTTTATAGCACGCGACCTGGCTGCAGCCATTTATGAAGCCTACCTGCCACCTCAACCCAATGCTGCCACCATCCTGGATGAATTGGTGATGGCCGGAAAAAAATTGCTTTTCATCGAAGCAATGATACCTGACATATCAGATGAAATTCTGTTGTCCTATACGGCTGAACAACTGAAATGGGCAACAAAACACGAAGGAGAAATCTGGGCTTTTCTGGTTGGCGATCAGTTGCTTTATTCAAATAGTTATGAGCTATTTAAAAAACTTTTTGCTGACGGCCCTTTCACTCAGGACTTTTCTGATGAAGCACCAGCACGCCTGGGTGAGTTCATTGGATTGCAACTCGTCAGGAGCTATGCTGACAATCATCCCAGCTTTTGCATCAGAAAACTCATCGATGAGCATGATGCACAAACCATTTTAATGGAAGCCCGTTACAAGCCTGTGCAAAAGTAAAATTTCATTTTCAGCTAAAACTTTTATTCAGTATAACAAGCTTATTCCGTATTTTTGTGCAAACTAGATACTAAACGACTCACTGGTTATGCTTGTAAAAACACACGGAAGCGCATTGTTTGGCATCGAAGCCATTCCCATCACCATTGAAGTAAATATTGACAAAGGCATACAGTTTTTTCTGGTTGGATTGCCTGACAGTGCCGTAAAGGAAAGCCAGCAACGCATCGAAGCTGCCCTCAACAATGTGGGTTATAAATATCCCAAGCAAAAAATTGTGATCAATATGGCACCTGCCGACATCCGAAAGGAAGGTTCAGCGTATGACTTACCTATCGCCATTGGCATACTGGCAGCATCCGGACAAGTAGCGCACCACCACCTGGATGAGTTTATCATCATGGGCGAGTTGTCGCTGGACGGAGGCCTCAAACCCATCAAAGGTGCCTTACCCATTGCCATCAAAGCCATGCAGGAAGGCTTTAAAGGTTTGATTCTCCCCATGGAAAATGCTGCTGAAGCCGCTGTTGTGGAACAAGTTGACGTGTACGGAGCCTCCAGCATACTGGATGTGATCAATTTCCTGAATGGCAACAAGCAGTTAGAAGCCACCAAGCCCGTCATTTCTGATGAATTTTTAAATGGAAAAAACCCATATGAGTTTGATTTTTCGGATGTAAAAGGCCAGGAAAATATCAAAAGAGCACTCGAAATTGCCGCTGCAGGCGGGCATAATGTCATTTTAATCGGCCCTCCCGGATCAGGAAAAACAATGCTGGCCAAGCGTTTACCTTCCATTTTGCCTCCGCTTAGCCTGGAAGAGGCACTGGAAACAACCAAAATACACTCTGTTTCAGGCATTTTAGGCCAAAACACTTCACTTGTCTCAGCCCGGCCATTCCGCAGCCCACATCATACCATTTCGGATGCAGGACTTGTTGGTGGCGGCACTTACCCACAGCCTGGCGAAATTTCGCTGGCGCATAATGGCGTATTGTTTCTGGACGAGCTGCCTGAGTTCAAACGCTCGGTGTTAGAGGTGATGAGACAACCCATGGAGGATCGGGTGGTGACCATTTCACGTGCCAGGATTTCGGTTGATTTTCCGGCAAGTTTCATGCTGATTGCCGCCATGAATCCTTGTCCCTGCGGCTATTACAACCATCCCGATCAGGAATGCGTTTGTGCCCCCGGCCTGGTTCAAAAATACCTGAATAAAATTTCCGGCCCGCTCATGGATCGCATCGACCTACATGTGGAAGTGGTACCAGTGGCCTTTAAAGATTTATCCGAACGCCGCAATGGAGAAGAAAGCCATCTGATTCGCGAAAGGGTGATGCTGGCACGCAAAATACAGGAAAATCGCTTTGCAGAACATCCTCAGATTCACGCCAATGCACAAATGAGCAGCAAAATGCTCAATCAATACTGCGACATTGATGATACAGGAAGGGCACTTTTAAAGAATGCCATGGAACGTTTAAGCCTTTCGGCCAGAGCCTATGATCGGATATTAAAAGTATCGCGTACCATCGCCGATCTGGAACAAAGCGAACACATCAAAACAGAACACCTGGCCGAAGCCATCAACTATCGCAGCCTCGACAGGGAAACCTGGGGCACTTAAAGCAATACATCATGATCAACTCAAAGACAAGTCTCGAAGAGCTTAACCAAATGAATGCCAACACCCTGATGGCCCAACTCGGCATTGAATACCTCGAAATTCGATCAGGCTATGTAAAAGCCAGCATGCCTGTGAATAAAAATACCATGCAACCTATGGGCATTTTGCATGGCGGCAGCAGTTTGGCACTGGCCGAAACACTGGGCAGTTTGGGATCGGCTTTTATGGTCGGGCTCGATGAATATGAGGTGCGCGGATCGCATATGAGTGCCAATCATGTGCGTGCAGGCCGCAAAGGAAGGGTTATTGGCGAAGCAAAGATCATCCATCAGGGACGAAACACTCACCTGTGGAATATTGACATCAAAGACGAAGACGGACAATTGGTTTCGAGCTGCCGACTCACAAATTTTATTCTTCCCCGCAACAGACAAAAATAAATGGAATGAATGTCTTTGGCGCGATTCAAACACTTTTGAATCATCAATATAGTTTTGCTGCCTTTAGATTGCCCGGTCAGTCTGATCCACAGCTCTTTTACGATGGTGTTTTTGTGAAACAAAAGATAGAAGATCCATCACCAAAAGATGCTTTTATCCTGGCTCCGTTCATTGAATCAGATTCCTGTCCTGAATTAGCTTATGTCGAGTACAAGTCTTTCGATCCAAAGAAAATTTTCAGCGTCTCTAATCCAAAAAGTGGATTTCAGCCGAAAATAAAATCTCCGCATATACTTGAAAAGGAAGTATATCTCAAAAAAACTGAGCAGCTGATTGAGCGTATGCAACAATCCGAGTTGGATAAAATTGTTTTTTCGAGGGTGATGCCGAAAGATATTCCTTTAAATTACAACTGGTCAGCTCATTATGCCAGATTATGTGAAAAATATCCTGAAGCTTTTGTCTATTTTATTGCCCTTGATAAACATCATTTTTGGCTGGGAGCCACACCGGAGATTTTAGTAAGCTATGCCAACGATGTGGGAGAAACCATGGCACTTGCCGGCACACAATCCATTCATAATAAGGGGGATGAAGGATTTCTATGGAAACAAAAAGAACGTGACGAACAAGCCTATGTGCGCCGAAATATTCTCGAGTCTTTGCAACAGTTTCAGGTGAAATGGTTGCATCAGGGCGAGCTCAAAACAAAAATTGCCGGACAGGTGGCTCATCTGCTCAATCATTTTCGGTTTGCCATGTCCTACCCAAACACTCCGTTGAGCCTGGCACGTGCATTACATCCTACTCCCGCAGTTTGCGGACAACCCAAACACACAGCAAAAAAGCTTATCATAGAATCTGAAACCCACCAAAGATCTTATTACACCGGTTTTTTGGGCCCAATAGATTCTGCAGGAAATACCCGCTTCTTTGTGAATCTGAGGTGTATGCAAGTGATCAGGGATCAGGCTTATATTTATGTTGGCGGAGGACTCACCGCTGATTCCAACCCTGAGAAAGAGTGGGAGGAAACAGAACTGAAAGCACAGACGATGTTAGCGGTTTTTTCGAAATAAATCCAGACCTTTGCAGCATGGAAACGGATAAACCCGGATTATTGAGTTTGGCTAAACTTCTGAAAGCAAGAGGCATAAAACACCTCGTTGTTTCTCCCGGATCGCGCAATGCTCCGGTCGTATCGGTATTTTGTAATGACCCCTTTTTCAACTGTCTGGTAATTGTGGACGAGCGCAGTGCTGCTTACTTTGCTTTGGGCATGGCACTCAGCCTGCAAAAACCTGTTGCCATTGTTTGCACTTCCGGTTCGGCAGCCCTCAATTATGCTCCGGCCGTTGCAGAAGCATTTTATCAAAAAGTGCCATTGCTGGTACTCACCGCTGATCGTCCGGTTGAATGGATAGATCAGGGTGATGGACAAACTATCCGACAGAAAGAGGTTTTCAAAAACTATGTAAAAGCAAGCTACGAACTACCCGAACGTATCCACTCCAGAGATGAGCTTTGGTACAACGACCGGTTGATCTCAGAAGCACTTAACGCATGCCTACTGCCTCAACCTGGCCCGGTTCATCTCAATCTGCCTTTTATTGAGCCACTCTATGGCTTTCCTTTGGATTCGGCGCATCAGCCAAAAGCCATCAATACATTACAAACCAGAAATTTAATCTCATCCGAACAGCTAAGTGAAATAAATACAATCTGGCAACAAAGTAAAAAGAAAATGATTCTCGTGGGGCAACAGCATCCTGACCATACTACTAAAAATTGGCTCGTAAAGCTGGCAAAAGACCCATCGGTAGTAATCCTCACAGAAACCACATCAAACCTTAACCATCCTTCTTTTATTCAGACGATTGACCGCAACCTGGCTGTAATTGGGAAGGACACAAAAAACTATGAGCCGGATTTATTAATTAGCTTTGGCGGTCGTGTGGTTTCTAAAAAAATAAAAGCATTTCTGCGCCAAACCGAAATCAAGAATCATTGGCATATCGATCCTGTTGATTTTCAAATGGATACTTTTCAGCATCTAAGCCTTGGAATTCCTGTTAAACCGGCAGATTTTCTGGAAGCTTTTGTTCCCCGACTTCAGGATGGTTCAGGTGATTTTGCCTCACACTGGCAGGCTGTCAATGCTTGTTCAAAAGTGCTTCATCAGGAATTTTTAAATTCAGCTCCCTGGTCGGATATTGTGGCTTTTAAAACCATTTTCAAAGAACTTCCACACCATTACACACTCCACCTGGCAAACAGCACCCCCGTTCGCTACGCACAACTTTTTGATTTTGAATCGGAGATAAAATGTTTTTCAAACCGTGGAACCAGCGGAATTGATGGCTGTACATCCACAGCTGCCGGAGCTTGTTTTGCAAAAGAAGAACCCACCTTGCTTATCACTGGCGATCTGGCATTTTATTACGACTCCAACGCCCTTTGGAATAAACACCTCAGCCCTATGCTACGTATTATTGTGATCAACAATCAGGGTGGAGGTATTTTCAGATTTATTGATGGCCCGGAAAAAACAGGCCTGCTTGAAAACTATTTTGAGGCCCGGCATCAGACAAGTGCCAAACCCCTGGCCGAGATGAATCAGCTGAATTACCTGGAAGCCAGCAATTTGGACGAGTTACATGAGCAACTTCCCGTATTTTTTGCTCCTTCAAAAAGACCTGTGATACTGGAAATAAAAACGCCTCCCGAAACCAGTTCTGAACAACTGAAGCAATATTTTAGCTATATTGCTGCCTCAAAAGTATAAATCAGCGTCTCATTTGCTATTTTTGCAATAACACAAAATTCAGAACAAACGCATCTGCTGCTTGTTTTGGTAATTAAAGTATTAAGCTTATGACACAACAAAGAACCTGGCAATCGCTCAAGACCTATAAAGATATCCGCTTCGAAAGCTGGAATCACATCGCGAAAATCACCATCAATCGTCCGGAAGTACACAATGCATTCAGGCCAACTACCACTTTCGAAATGGCAGATGCCCTGGATATCTGTCGTGAAAATCAAGCGATCTACGTGATCATTTTAACCGGTGAAGGCGATAAAGCTTTTTGCAGCGGTGGCGACCAGCAGGTGAAAGGCGAAGGTGGCTATCTTGATGAGCAGGGCATTCCCCGCCTTAATGTGCTTGACGTACAACGAAAAATACGCTCGATGCCCAAACCTGTGATCGCTATGGTGAACGGCTGGGCTGTGGGCGGAGGACATGTTCTGCATGTGATTTGCGATCTGACAATTGCTTCCGAAAATGCACGTTTCGGACAGGTTGGCCCCAAAGTTGGCAGCTTTGATGCCGGCTTGGGAAGTAGCTATCTGGCCAGCATCGTAGGGCAAAAAAAAGCACGCGAAATCTGGTTTTTGAATCAGTTTTACTCAGCCCATGAAGCACTCGAAATGGGCTTGGTTAACAAAGTAGTCCCACTCGACAAACTGGAAGATGCCACAGTGGAATGGTGCGAAATGATGATGAAGCGCAGCCCCATGGCCTTGCGAATGATCAAGCTCGGCCTCAATGCCGAACTTGATGGTCAGGTTGGCTTGCAGGAATTTGCCGGCAACGCTACCCTGCTGTATTATCTTACCGAAGAAGCGCAGGAAGGCAAACATGCTTTTCTGGAGAAACGGGATCCGGATTTCCATAAATATCCCAAATTCCCATAACGGATGGCCAGCTTCAAATCATGGGTAAAAGCAGCCCGACTACGAACACTCCCGTTGGCATTGGCCAGCATCGCTATGGGAGGTTTCGTGGCTTCAACGCAGAAAACCTTTAACCTTCAGGCTGTGCTAATGGCTGGCCTCACAACACTTTTACTACAAATCCTTTCCAACTTTGCCAACGATTACGGCGATTTCAGTAAAGGCACTGACGACGAAAACCGGTTGGGCCCCAATAGAACTGTTCAATCAGGAGAAGTTACTGCCAGGGAAATGAAAATAGCGATGCTTTCTTTTTCGCTGCTTTCTTTGGCAAGCGGGCTGATCATGTTGTTTTATTATGTTCAGCTTCAGGTGACTGAAACACTGCTGTTTATTGCGCTCGGAATAGCTGCCATTGCTGCAGCCATAAAATATACAACAGGGAAAAACCCATATGGCTACGCGGGACTTGGTGATTTTTTTGTCTTTATTTTTTTCGGACTCGTTGCAGTTTTAGGTACTTATTTTTTGGCAACCCAAACATGGAAATGGTCGGTGCTGCTTCCGGCCATTACTATGGGAATGCTTAGTACAGGTGTGCTCAACCTCAATAACATACGCGACTACACCAACGATAAAAACAAAGGCAAACGAACCTTGGCGGTAAAATTGGGCGTTGATGGTGCCATTTACTATCATACTGCACTCATGAGTATCCCTTTTTTGGCACTGTTTGCTTACAATCTTATCATTCAGGCCAACTGGCCAGCTTATTTAGTTTTATTACTGCTCCCACTTTTTTTTATTGATCTCATGAAAATCAGAAAACTTAAAAACACCGCTGCTCTTGATCCCTTCTTAAAAAAACTGGCACTTAAAACCTTGTTGTTAACTTTGGTTTACGGTATTGGCTTACAAATTTAAAATGTTAAAAGCACGTTATCTTTTTTATTCCCTGCAATTTAAACGCCCGGCAGGAACCTCGCGCGGTGTGTTGCATCAAAAAAATTCCTGGTTTATCCAAATTTGGAAAGCGGATCATCCAGAATTTCGAGGAATAGGTGAAGTGAGTATCATTTCAAACTTAAGTATTGATAATGAAATAGATATACCCAAAGAACTTGATGAGCTATGTCAACATATTAATGAATACAAATCCTGGATTACCACAAATGGAGCACAATTTCCTGCGATCAGATTTGGACTCGAAACTGCACTTGCCGACCTCAATAAAAGCGGAAACCAAATTTTTCATCAAAACGAATTCACGAATGGTGAAGCAGGCATCCCAATCAACGGCCTGATCTGGATGGGCAGTACTGAATTTATGCGCGACCAAATTCAGGAAAAAATTGACTCGGGTTTCAATTGCATAAAAATCAAGATTGGTGCTATTGACTTTGAAGAAGAACTGAAACTGATTAGAAACCTCAGAAAACAATTCAGCCCACAAACAATAGAAATTCGGCTGGATGCCAATGGTGCCTTCAATGCAGCTGAAGCATTGCATAAACTGGAACGTCTTTCAGCATTCGGTATCCATTCTGTTGAGCAGCCTATCAAAGCAGGGCAGACAGAAATTATGGCCAAACTTTGCCAGAAAACACCCATTCCAATTGCACTGGATGAAGAATTAATTGGTATCCAATCAGCCCGGATAGCTGAATTGCTGGACAGTATTAACCCACAATACATCATACTTAAACCCAGCCTGATAGGTGGATTTACTGTAGCGGACAGCTGGATTTCAGCAGCTGAAAATCGTCAGATAGCCTGGTGGGCTACTTCTGCGCTGGAATCGAACATTGGTCTCAACGCCATCGCGCAATGGGTCTCTGAAAAAAAGACAAAAATGCCACAGGGCCTGGGAACCGGACAACTCTATACCAATAATATCAGTTCTCCGCTCGAAATTAAAAAAGCTGCACTTTATTACAATCCGGCACTGCCCTGGCAAAATCCTTTTGACTGATGCAAAAAAACTCGCATATAACCATCAACGGGAAAATCTATTCTCATTTGTCAATACACAGCCTGACAATTGATTTCCCGACACAATTAAGCAGGGAAGTTGTGGGGTTTTTGCAAACCTGGTTTGATAAGGAAGACACCCTGGTGCAACAAAGCTCAGGTTCGACAGGTACACCCAAAAAACTTCGGTTGAATAAACAGGCAATGGAGTCAAGTGCTCTGATGACAGGCAATTTTTTTGGTTTTCAGGAAGGAATGAAAGCATTTCTTTGTTTGTCGCCCAGCTATATCGCGGGCAAGATGATGATCCTAAGAGCACTGATCTGGAAACTAAATCTCATTTTGGGCGAAACGGATAGTAATCCGGTTAAAAACCTCAACGAAACTATTGATTTTGCTGCAATGGTTCCACTTCAGCTGGCAAAAATAATGGAACAAAATCCTGAAAAGCTTAACAATTTCAATACTATTATCATTGGTGGAAGTGCAATTCCTGTGTCGCTTGAACAAAAGCTAACAAGCTTTAAAACAAACTTTTATCATACTTATGGGATGACCGAAACCATGAGCCATATTGCATTGAGGAAAATTACGGAAAGTCATTCAGAAAACTATTTCAAGCCCTTGACAGGAATACACTTAACCCAGGATAAAAGGGGATGTCTGATCATCCAGGCTGATGATTGGAGGATCAAAAAATTAGTCACCAACGATTTGGTTGAATTGCTTCCTGATCAAAACTTCCGGATATTAGGTCGTTGGGATGAAGTAATTATCAGTGGCGGATTAAAAATCCATCCCCAACTGATTGAGCAAAAGCTTTCTCAACACTTGAGTAAACCTTTTGTGCTAATTGGAAAAGCCCATGAAACCGCCGGCGAAATAGCTATTTTAATTATTGAAGACCAGCCTGTTACAGCTCACATTTTTAAATACTGGCAATTACTTGAAAACATTTTGGAACCCGCTGAAATGCCAAGAGAGCTTTATTTTATAAAATCAATCCCTCAACTATCGAGTGGCAAACCCGACCGCAAATCAATTCAAAAAATCATTTGATCTCTTTACTTTGATCTGACATTTATTTACTTTTACGACATCCTTTATGGAAAACAATAAAATTAACCCAAAACACAGATTACATGAAAAAGTTATACTTATTGCTGCTGTTATGCATCGTATTTGTGATGCAATCCTATGGTCAACAAGCACTTAAGGCCTATCTGAATGAATCAGGTCAAGTAATGACACAAGCAGTTGATGCAGACAACAACCTAAACAAAGCATCCGTTTTAGAACAATTGCCCGGTTTCCCAAAAAAAATGGAAGCAAGCCCAAATTTCAAAAATTTCAGGGGTGTTACCCTTGCTGATATCGATCAGGATGGGCAGGATGAAATATTGGCTGCTTCTTTCAACCGGCTTAATGTATATAAAGGAGATGGTGGTTTGCTTTGGCAGAAAAGCCTTACCGGAACAGCCATTTATCCTCCGGCGGTAGCTGATATGGACGGAAATGGCACCATCGGAATTGTATGTGTTACAGGTGGTGTTCCAAACAACGGCAGAGTTTACTACCTGGATGCAGTTGGAAACGACATCAGTGGCTGGCCCCTGAGTTTCGAAAGTCATTGGATCATCTGCGGACCTGTGATTACTGATATGAATGGCGACGGCCAAGGTGAAATAATTGTTCAAACTCGTACTTCCAATAATTTGCATGTTCTCAATCAGGATGGGAGCAGCTTTGGTGCCAATTGGCCTCAAACCCTTGATGGTACTCCAGCTGTTACGCCATCAGTAGCCGACATCAACAACGATGGCGTTATGGATATAGTTACAGCCATTTCTGATGGTACGATGTACGCTTTTGATGCAAACGGAAACGCCTTGAATGGTTTTCCTGTTGCTTCGGATGCCTACAGTTTTTCATACCAATCGCCGCTATTGGTTGACTTTGATGGTGATGAAAACCTGAGCATTGTTGGCTCAACACATGGAGATGTACCCAAATTTTATACCCGCGAATCGGATGGCAGTTATCGTGCGGGTTGGCCTGTTGCCGTGCCCGAAAACTACTGGACCTATTCACCTCCAACAGTGGTTGACCTGAATAGTGATGGCAATTACAGTATATTTATGAGCAGACCCACCGGCGAAGATGTGGCTCCAATGCTCTACGGTTTCAATCCAGATGGCAGCTTGATGGATAACTTCCCCATCACCAAATCAGGTGGTTTGGAAGGTTTTATCAGTGTGGCCGATATCAATGCCGATGGTGAGCATGAATTGATATTTGGCAGCAATCTAATGATAGATGGAATGGGATTTATCCATGCCTATAAAATGGACGGAAGCGGTGAATTGGAAGGATTTCCGCTTAGGCCAACCGGCTTCACTTTTATGAATGGTGCCAACCTTGGAGATATTGATGGGGACGGCTTAGTTGAACTTGTGGCCTTATCTTATGAACAAAATTTCTCGCCTACCGATTCGGTATTTATTAACGCATATCGCCTGGAAGTTGACATTGAAACTGCCAACATCTTAGCCGGAACTTACAAAGGATCAAATGATCACAGCGGACACATCGCAATGCCAGAAGCATATGCTTCCATTCTTGTCGATCCTGATGAAATCACACAAAGCTGGTCGGGAAATGAAATATATTGCAGCAACCTGACAATTAGCAATACTGGTGAAGCTGATCTGGAATTCAACATTACAACCAATTATCTGCGCAACAACTGGATCACCGTAAATCCCGAAAATGCAAGTGTACCTCCAGGTGAAAATATTTTAGTCGAGATTTGTCTGGATGCAACCGAGCTGGAAAATGGGATGTATCAAGCCGAACTCATTATCAGCAGCAATGATCCCATAAATCCGGAAATGATTGTGCCTGTAAATCTGTATATTACCGTTGGAACAAAAGAAATTAGCACGGAAAAATTAGTGGTATATCCTAATCCAAGCCAGGGAGTTGTTCAGCTAAAAATGCGTGAACATGCCTCAATATTAAGTTTGTATAATTTACAGGGTCAGCTTCTGGACGAAATTAATCTTGAAGGAAAAACAGCAATACAGTTTGATTTGAAACCTTATCAGCAAAATGCACTCATGCTGGAGGTAAGCTATCAAAATGGCGCAATAGCCAGACAGCTGATTGTTATCAAATAAATATCAAGGTTTAGCTAATGAAAGCAGGTAGAAGTTTTTTACCTGCTTTTTCAATTTAATTCAATGGCTTTTTAAAGTCTGTTGCCCAATTGATAATCATCTGTATCTGGGTTTGATCCAAATTTGCTTCGCTATGCAACCATTGATAAGCATTGAGTGGCATCTCCTGCTTCTCGAGCACTTCAATCACTTCATCCAGCGCATGACGCTGCTTTTCTACCTCCAGCAATTTCCAATCACTAAAGTTTAGTTTTGATTTTCCTTCATTCACATGATTGGCCATCACCCACGAAACGGGTGCTACGCTGGCATACCAGGGATAGGCAGTTCGGTTTGAATGGCAGTCGTAACAAGCTGATTGCACAAGTGCTACAATTTCGGTTGGTTGTCCGCTTTTATGAAAAACATCATAACGGCTGGGGTTATTTTCAATATTTCGCTCAGGGCGGATAAATTGTATCGCAATCAGGAGAATCAAAACCGCAATCAGAATTTTGTGTTTAGTTTTCATGATTATAAAATATTGTTTGCTCAAAAGTAAGATATAAACTGTAAAGGAGTTTTATTATTTCAAAAATTCAAGAAAAGAAGACGGGATTAGCAGTCCATACTGCAGCTATTTTTGTTGAAAGAACCAACTAAATAAGAAAAAGCGCTTACACCATCTGATGTAAACGCTTGATTTTCAACTTGTCGGAGCGGCCCGACTCGAACGGGCGACCGCTTGCACCCCATGCAAGAATGCTAGCCAACTGCACCACGCCCCGATTGCGAAAACGCGAGGCAAAATTAATACAATCTCAACACTTGCGCAAACAAAAAATACTGCCAGACAGGCTGACAAAAAATCAGCTTCCGGTAAATCGCTTAAATATCACCCGGCAAGAAGTCATCTTGTCAGGCAAATTAGCAATTCTGAACATTATTTCAACAAATGGCATTATTTTAGCACTCTCAAACCAAATTCATAAAATTGAAGATAAATGAGCAATACACCGGAAAAAATTGAATGTCTGATAATTGGCTCAGGCCCGGCCGGATATACCGCCGCTATTTATGCTGCACGCGCTGATCTTAAACCTGTTATGTATCTGGGTACTCAGCCCGGCGGACAGTTAACTACTACAACCGAGGTAGAAAATTTCCCCGGATATCCACAAGGAATTACAGGCCCTGAAATGATGGAAGATCTCAAAGCTCAGGCCGAACGATTCGGCACTGAAACACGTTGGGGAATGATATCGGAAGTAGATACCACTTCCCGACCTTTCAAAGTTAAGGATGAAGATGGGAAAGAAATGCTGGCGGAAACACTGATTATTGCAACCGGTGCCACAGCCAAGTATTTAGGTCTTGAGTCAGAAGAAAAGTTTAAAGGTGGCGGTGTTTCTGCCTGTGCTACCTGCGATGGATTTTTTTACAAAGGCAAAGACGTTGCCGTGGTTGGCGGTGGCGATACGGCTGCCGAAGAAGCCACGTATCTGGCCAAACTCTGTCGGAAAGTTTACCTTATTGTCCGCCGTGACGAA
This sequence comes from Bacteroidales bacterium UBA6229, assembly GCA_002440975.1. GTDB lineage: Bacteria > Bacteroidota > Bacteroidia > Bacteroidales > F082 > UBA5536. The sequence goes on along the minus strand of DJWN01000051.1, from coordinate 47,141 downwards.
TTACGCGCTTCCAAAGCCATGCAGAAACGCGTGCTCAACACCCCAAATATTGAAGTGCTCTGGAATCATAACACCAAAGAACTTTTTGGAGAAGAAAAAGGTTTTGTAAAAGCACTCAAAGGTGCTGTTTTGATCAACAATAAAACCCATGAAGAGAAAACCATCGACATAGATGGATTTTTTGTAGCCATCGGGCATAAACCCAACAGTGATTTGTTTGCAGGCGTTTTGGAAATGGATGAAACGGGTTATATCAAAACGAAATCAGATTCCACGGCGACTAATATTCCTGGTATTTTTGCCTGTGGCGATGTACAGGACAAGGTTTTCCGGCAGGCCGTAACAGCAGCCGGAACCGGTTGCATGGCTGCGCTTGAAGCAGAACGCTTTTTGGCCGCTGAAAATGATTAAATAGCAAACGCATCCTATTTAAAAAAGTCGCAAAATTTTTTTTTGCGGCTTTTTTTTAATTACCTCAGCCATCACTTTTGAAATCAAAAAGCGTACTTTTGCCGCAATAATAAATCCTACAAGCTCATGGAAGACGAACCTGATCAGCCTGACCGAAAGAACTTAATTTAAACAAGCTGTAAGGGGTGGTCTCGCACTGCTTACGGCTCAAAAGAGTAAGGAGTGCAAACATGACTGAAATTATTGATCAATTTCAGGAATTAATTTCCGAAAAAGAATGGAAGGCCTTGCGTCAGCAGATCGCTGATATGGATCCTGTTGATGTTTCCGAAATCATAGAAAGCCTTGATGAAGAAGATGATATAATTCTGTTCAGGCTTTTACCAAGAGAACAGGCCAAAGAAACTTTTCAACATCTTACTATCGACAAGCAAGAGCAAATGATTGAGGGTTTGGCGCATCATGCCCATAAACTCTCAAGCCTGCTCAATGACCTTGACCCCGATGACCGTACTGCCTTTTTTGAAGAACTACCCGGGCAAGTCAGCCAGCGTTTGATTCAAATGCTTAGTCCGGAAGAACGTAAGGTAACCATCAAATTGCTTGGCTATCCCGAAGAAAGTATTGGCCGATTAATGACCCCTCATTATGTGAGGGTTAAACCAGACCATACTGTAGGTCAAACACTGGAATATATCAGGAAATACGGGAAAGATTCAGAAACCTTAAACGTCATCTACGTTGTTGATAATCAGATGAAATTGGTGGACGACATTCGGATCAGGGACATATTACTGGCAGAGCCCGACCAAACAATTAGGGAGCTTATGGACGAGCGTTTTGTTTCGCTGAGTGCCTTTGACGATCAGGAGTTGGCTATTAGGGTCTTTCAGGATCAGGACAGGGTCGCACTTCCGGTTGTTGATACCGAAGGATTATTACTCGGAATTGTTACTGTGGATGATGTGATGGATGTGGTGGAAGAGGAAACCACCGAAGACTTTCACAAATTTGGTTCGTTTCAGGATGCCATTGTAAACCCTTTGAAAGCCAAAGTAATTTATCTTTATCAGAAGCGAATTTTCTGGCTTACCGTGCTGGTTTTTATGAATGTTTTTTCTGGAGCAGCCATTGCCCATTTCGAAAGCACCATCACCTCTGCTGTTTCGCTCTTATTTTTTCTGCCCTTGCTGATTGCCAGTAGCGGAAATGCCGGCGCACAATCGGCCACCCTGATGATCCGTTCATTGGCTGTAGGCGATGTTGAAATAACTGATTGGTTTAAATTACTGGGAAAAGAGTTCCTGGTTTCGATGCTTTTAGGACTTACTATGGCTATTGGCGTAAGTCTGATTGCCAGTTTCAGAGCTCCTGAAATTATGCTGGTTGTTGCACTTACCATGATTCTTACTGTTATAACCGGAAGCCTCATCGGACTCTTATTACCTTTTGTTTTTACACGACTAAAACTTGACCCCGCCACAGCCAGTGCTCCCCTTATCACTTCGCTGGCAGATATCAGCGGTGTGTTGATATACTTTACATTGGCCACCTGGATTCTTGGCCTTGGATAGTATGATTTTTAGATGACTTTATGCCGCTGTTCTGTATTTTTAGTTTGGTCAAACAACAAACGAAAAGTACGGTGCCGCTTTCCGAATGATGCGCCAACAGCCTCGTGAATGGCTCGCATTTTTGGATTGAAATCACCTACCCAACTCAATTCTATTTCTTTATAATGTTGATATTTGGGCTGATCCATCACTTGCTGCATCTCCCAAAAAATCCCCGATTCCAGGCCAAAACGCTGAAATTTTGGTTTCACACCCATGATAGTAATACGGGCACGGTCGATCTTTTTAGTCTTCGTGAGCCAATAAAACCTTAGTTTATTCCACCAATCAAGTTTCCCTTTCAGTGGCTTCAATAATTGATTTATATCCGGAAACATCACCAAAAATGCCGCAGGCTCCTCTTCATGATATACAAACCAGATAAATTTCTCCTCCAAAAATGATTTTGTTTGTGCCATTTCAGATTTTATGGTGCTGATTTCGAGCGGCGTAAAATATTGATGAAATTGCCAGGCTTCATCATAAATCTCCTTTATATCCCTGATAAACTTATCCGACTGTTTCCATTCAAAATGACGCCAGTCAAATCCGGGTTTTTTGCGTACCCATCCAGCAATTTTCCAAAACCGCTCCGGAAATTGCTTTGTAAGGTCCAGATGATTGGTCACTTGTTCAAAATATTCATTGAATCCATATGCCCTGAAAAATGTTTCATAATAGGGGGGATTATACGGCATTCCAAAGCTGGGATGCGTAAAGCCTTCGACAAGCAAGCCCCAGAAATTATCGTTTTCGCCAAAATTAATCGGGCCATCCATGGCTTCCATCCCTCTTGCTTTCAACCACGCTTTGCACTGATCGAAAAGAAGAAACGCGGCTTGTTGGTCGTTAATACATTCAAAAAAACCCATGCCACCTGTAGGCTGCTCATAACCAAATGCCTTTTTCCGATTGATAAAAGCAGCCACACGTCCAATCAGTTTGTCCTGCTCATCCTTGAGTATCCAGCGGCTTGCCTCTCCATGCCGGAAAAAATTATTTTTTTTGGGATCAAAAACGTCTGCTACAATATTATCAAGCGGACATACCCACACCGGATCAGTTTTGTAAATCTCTCGGGCAACATCCAGAAAAGCACGCTCATGAGCACGGGTTTTAACTTCAATAAGTTTCATGGCTGAGGTTATATTTAAACAAAGGTAAGCGAAAAAACCAGTTAATCATCCGAAATCAAAATAGACTACCGAAGACCTACATCCTAAAGAAATTGAAGAAAGTTATCTTTTGTGATGCAGTTGTATTCGCTGTTATAGTCTGTTATCCAGGCTTTGGGGGCTCTGCTTTTCATCTTGTTTACTTTGATTTCGAAAGCATTAAGCTTACCCTGGTATTCTTCCAGATAATCAATCTCGGCACCTGCATAATTCCTCCAGAAGAAAGCCTGAAAATGCCTGCGCTCAAAAATCAGTTTTTTTCTGCGTTCAGTTATTACAAAATTTTCCCACAAAGCACCCATATCAGCCCTTGCTTCAGCAAGTTTAAAATTGTCAATAATCGCATTCCTGATTCCGTTATCATAAAAATAATACTTCTGCGATTTACTAATTTCTTTACGTGGATTTCTGCTAAATGCCGGCAGTTTAAACACTATAAATGACTGCTCAAGCAAAAATAAGTATCGTTCCACTGTTTCAGCATTGAGCCTAAGTTGCGTTCCTATTTCATTGATGCTTATTTGTGATCCCAGCTGAAAAGCCAACAAACGAAGTAAATCCCTTATTTTGGATGGGTATTTGATACTCTCCAATTCGAGTATATCCTTAAATAAATACGAAGCAGCCACCTCATTTAAGTATTCTTCTTTTTCATGATAACCCGTGCTTTTAATTACCTCAGGATAATTACCAAAAATCAACAATTGATCGATCATATCTGCAACTTCAAAATCAGTAAATACCGATCTCAATTCACCAATCGAAAAAGGAAGAAGTGTAAATATTCTCTTTCTGCCCGTCAACACCTCTGATATACGCTTCGACAACAAAAATGATGAAGAACCAGTTACCAAAACCTTGAGTTGCGGTAATTCGTCATGCAAAATTTTTAAGTTCAGACCAATCTCAGGAATCCGCTGCGCTTCATCGATAAACAACAAATCATATCCACTAACAAGAGATTTCATTTTGTTTAAATCGCGACTGGCAAGAATATCAATATACTTAATCTGATCCGCGTTAGCATAAAGTGTTTTTAATCCGGTTGCATTTATTATTTTTCTCGAAAGTGTAGTTTTTCCAGCTTGCCGGGGACCATAAATTATCACAATTTTCCCGGAATCTAAAGCCTCCGACACAGCTGAAGAAACAATTCGATTGATATACATGTCGTATTATTTTTCACAAAAATACAAAATATTACGGTCAATCGTAAATATTCGTATTAATTTTTACGGTCAACCATAAATTTTATTACTTTTTGATAGCAAAAAACGCCGGAAATTACTCCCCGACGTTTAAAAAACTATACTTCATGTCTGCTATAAATCCATTCCAACAAACTCCAAAACTGCATCTGTAACATATTTCAAACTTTCCTCTTCAAATTCGGTATGTATGGGTAGCGAAATAACAGATTGAGACAGGTCTTCCGTCACCGGAAAATCACCCTGCTTGTATCTTGGATCAATATAAGCTTTTTGCAGATGTAATGGGACGGGATAATAAATAGCACTTGCAATGCCTTTTGACTGCAGATGCTCCATCAACGCCTGTCTGTCCACATTGCGTGTAACAAGGGTGTACTGGTGAAATACATGGTTTGTGAAAGATGCAGTTACTGGTGTTTTAAGATTATCAGATTTTTCAAAAGCCCGATTGTAATAGTCAGCAGCATAGCGTCGTGCTTTGGCATACTCATCCAAATGTTTCAATTTAATATCGAGCACGGCCGCCTGTATGCTGTCGAGCCGGGAGTTAACCCCAACTGAATCATGATAATAGCGAACCTCCATGCCGTGGTTTACGATCACGCGCAAACGTTTAGCCAGTTCATCATTATTTGTAAAAATAGCACCTCCATCGCCATAACAACCCAAATTTTTGGAAGGAAAGAAAGAAGTGCATCCAATATGTCCGATTGTACCGGCTTTACGAATCGTGCCATCAGCCGAAGTGTGGTCAGCACCAATGGCTTGTGCATTGTCTTCAATCACATACAAATTATGTTTTCTTGCTATCTCCATAATAGCATCCATATCAGCACATTGCCCAAACAAATGAACCGGAACGATAGCCTTTGTTTTAGGTGTAATAGCTTTTTCAATCGCATCCGGATCAATATTAAAAGTATCCTTGTCAACATCGACCAAAACCGGAGTCAGTTTTAATAGTGCGATCACTTCTGCCGTGGCAATAAATGTGAAAGAAGTTGTAATCACTTCATCACCAGGCTTTAGGTCTAAAGCCATCATCGCCACCTGCAAGGCATCGGTGCCATTGGCACATGGAATTACATGCTTGATATTCAAATACTTCTCCAGGCTATGCTGAAATTGCTTCACTGCAGGGCCATTTATAAAACTGGCGTTTGACAATATCTCAAAAATTGCTGCATCTACTTCAGGTTTGATTTTCTGATATTGACTCACTAGGTCAACCATGGGGATTTGCTTCATGCTATCGGGTGTTTATTTGGCTGCAAATGTATTGATAAATCAATAAGTAGAAAACTCATACATGCTTTTTTACGCAGTTTTGAAACGATTATTGGCGAAAACTTTTTTCATTTTCGAACAGTGTAACAAAGGCAATATGTATATTTGTGAAATAATTAACAAATATATGTCATGGACACAAAAGATAAGATTCAACTCATCAAAAACATTGAACTTTTCAGGGGTTTAAACGAAACTGAAATCAATACCATTGCCGAAAAGGCTGAGGTAGTTAATTATGCCAAAGAAGACATTCTTTTTGCCGAAAACACCTCCCGTACCTTTATTTTTCTCATTGTTTCGGGCAAGGTGGAGCTTTATAAAACCACTGCTTTTGGCGAAGAACAAATTATAACATATTTCGGAAAACTCGACTTTTTGGGTGAAGGCTCGCTAATGGAAGATTCGCCCCATTCCACTTCGGCACGTGCCGTGGAAGACACTGTTGCGCTTACACTTTCGAAAGAGGTGTTTAAAAGCTCAGGTTCTATCGCACTGGCCATCTCGTCTAATATTACGCGCGTGGTTTCAAGGCGTATGCGGTATGCCAATGCAAAAGCCATGAATATCACTTCACAGTATGAATCGGGAAAAACACGTCGTGAGCACGATTTGCTGGGCGAGAGAGATGTACCCTACGAATACTATTATGGCATCCAAACCCTGCGTGCACTCGAAAATTTCAATATCAGCGGAATCACCTTAAACTTTTTCCCTGACTTTGTTAAGTCGTTGGCCATGGTGAAGATGGCGGCTGCCAAAGCCAATTTCGATCTTGGTCTGCTTCCCGAAAATCTTGCCAAAGCAATTATACAAGCCTGCCAGGAGATCATCAATAATCGCTTTCATTCACAGTTTGTTGTAGATATGATACAAGGTGGAGCCGGCACTTCAACCAATATGAATGCCAATGAAGTGATTGCCAACAGAGCCCTGGAAATTATGGAGAAAGAAAGAGGGCAATATGAATTTTGCCATCCTAACAATCACATAAACCTCTCGCAAAGTACCAACGATGCCTACCCTACTGCAATAAAAATTGCCCTGATTAAGGCCAACGAAAAACTGGTGGTTGTGCTACAACAACTCATTTCGGCCTTGCATTCCAAGGGTCGCGAATTTGCCCGTATCATCAAAATGGGACGCACTCAATTGCAGGATGCCGTACCAATGACATTAGGTCAGACTTTTGAGGCTTTTGCAGCTACACTCGAAGAAGAAGTGCAACAACTCAACCGTTCTGCTGCCTTATTTCTGGAGGTAAATATGGGAGGAACAGCCATTGGAACAGGCATCAATGCCGATCCGAAATACAGCGAAAAAGTGATTCCGCATTTGCGTGTCATCACCGGGATGGATATCAGACTAGCCCGCAATTTGGTAGAAGCCACACAAGACACCGGCGATTTTGTGAGTTATTCAAGCAGCTTGAAACGACTGGCTGTTAAACTGTCAAAAATGTCGAATGACCTGCGATTGCTTTCGAGCGGCCCAAGGGCAGGATTAAATGAGATCAACCTCCCTCCCATGCAGCCCGGATCTACTATTATGCCCGGAAAAGTAAATCCAGTTATTCCGGAGGTAGTCAATCAGATTGCTTTTAAAGTGATTGGTAACGACCTTACCGTTTCATTAGCTGCCGAAGCCGGACAATTGGAACTGAATGTAATGGAACCTGTTATCGTTCAGAGCCTTTTCGAATCTATTGAGATGCTCAAAAATGGCATGAACGTACTTACCAACCGCTGTATTAATGGGATAACGGCCAACGAAGCACATTGCAGGCAAGTGGTTCAAAATTCAATCGGACTGGTAACTGCGCTTAATCCATACATTGGCTATGAAGCTTCCACCATTATTGCTAAAGAAGCCCTCGAAAGTGGTCGGAGTGTGTATGAATTAGTCCTGGAAAAAGAACTGCTCTCAAAAACTGAACTGGATAAAATCCTGGCTCCCGAAAACATGATCAATTAAAACCCTGATATGTCGAGACTAATCTTTAAACGAAGAAGCATCAGAAAATTCAAAGAATTAGCCATCCCGGATGAAGCCATCAGTCAGATTTTGAAGGCTGCAATGGCGGCACCCTCTGCCAATAATATCAAAGCATGGCATTTTGTAGTGATTACAAAAACTGAATTATTGGCAAGGCTGGCTCAGATTCATCCGTACGGCAAAATGCTTAACCAGGCAGCTGCAGCAATCTTGGTTTGCGGCGACGCTGCCAAACAAAGTGTTACAGGATATTTGCATATGGACTGTGCTGCTGCAACACAAAATATATTATTGGAAGCCACTTCGCTGGATATTGGCAGTGTTTGGCTGGGCATTTATCCGCGTGATAAAAGAATGATAGAGATCAGTGATTTTCTGAATCTCCCAAAAAGCATTTTACCCGTTTCGCTGGTTGCGCTTGGCTATCCTGCCGAGTACAAACCAGCAAATAATCCATGGCAGGCTGAGGCTGTTCACTATAATAAATGGTAGTTTAATCCATCATCGACTGTACTTTTTTTACCATCGGAACCTTTTCGCCTGGCTTTAGAATCATACCGCGATTTTTTCGTCCATCAATGATAATATTGAGAGGCTGTTCAAACCGAATATGTCTGACATATTCATCTTCATAAAAAATCTCCTGCTGCTCAAGAAACTCCAAATCATAAAAACCGTCCTTGATAAACGGATTGATGGTTAAATAACCCACACCAAATGAAGTCAGGTTCTGAAAGAAATGCGTCCCCTGGCTGGGATCAATACGGTAATTTTCCAAACCCGATTCAATAATAACACGAGCCGCCGAAATCTGAGGCCACTTTACCGGTATGCCCAGCCAGGGATCGCTCGAACCCCAACGCCCCGGACCAACCAAAATATAATTCTTGTTTTCATCCAAAAACCTGGCATTTATCTTCCCTACCAGTTCAGCGATATCTCTCGTTTTGGCCGGATTGAACGCTGCTGGTTTAACATACACAAAATCGGTAATACCTTTTATCAATCCATTACCCAGTGCATGATCTGCCGTGATGATACACTTCTCCTGGCTAATCTGCTCCAGGTCAATTTCAAAGGAATCATTCAGACTTACTATTGGTCGGATTTGCAGCACAAAAAACATTTTTACCACATCTTTGGGTTTATTCAGCTCCACTGCAAACTCAATTTCGATTGGTTTACCCATTTCCTGTTGACCCACACGCAACACTTCAGTTAAAATTTGTGCGATTGGAAAGGTATTGTACTTTAGTATGTTAGAAAAAGTAACTAGTTTCTTTCCGCCCTCATGATACCCATCACGCAACACATGGTTATCGAAATCGTAAGTGGAACAAACCATCCTCAAAACATCATCTTTATCGGCTTCTGACACATTCAGTCGGAGCAGGTTTGCTGCATCATCAACCGTAGGCTGAAAACTATCGGGATTAAGGTTTAGGGCATAAAATACCTTTTGCGTTTCGCGCAATGCCAGGTCAGGCTGGCTGGTTTGCAAAACCTTGTTGGGATATTTTGGCGAAAAACGAATACTTTGCCCTCCATCAACGATCAATTTGCCTAAGCCCAAGGCAATATTTGCAATGCCATCCTCAGGTTTTTCGGGTGGTATTGGATAAAAATTGATTGAACGAGCCACACCAGACAATGCCGGATAATAGTGCTCATTATACCTTTTTCCGCACACTTCCTGCATCACAATGGCCATCTTTTCTTCGTCGATCACATTTTTTGTTGCCGTCATATAAGCCTTGCTGTCTTTGAAAAATGCCGAAGCATACACACTCTTGATGGCATTACTTAGCATCCTGATCATGGTGCGTTCGTCATTCTCAACTACCGGTATCATATAGGTCGAATAAATTCCGGCAAAAGGCTGATAATGTGAATCTTCGAGCAAGCTAGAGGATCTGATTGCTATCGGATTGCGGATCACAGAAATCAGGGTATAAAGGTCTTCATGAATACGAAATGGCAGCCGGGCTTCAATAAAATGATTTAAAATCTCCTCATCCGATGCTTCATCAGACAAAGCGATGGAATAGAGGTTGTTCTCTTCCATAAATTCATCAAACACATCCGTACAAAGCACCACCGTACGCGGAATTCCGATGGTAACACCTTCGAACTTATCATTCAGTCTGTTACGTTTGATAAGCGAATCCAAAAAAGCCAATCCACGGGCTTTACCTCCAATCGAACCCTGTCCTATCCGTGTGAACGAAAGGTACTCATCAAAGCTTTCGCGATTAAATTCAGCGATCACCCCACGCGCTTTGTTGAGCCTGAAATGTGCAATGGCATCAAAAACAAAGCGTTTGATGTCGTCGCTATCCTGAAAATCTTCTGCTGCAAACATCTTAAACAAGTCGGCCAGCGGGAACAAAGCTCGTGCCCTCAACCATTTCGACAAATGATTTCGCTCGATATGATATTGAAGTGAATTGTTCGGAACCTGAAATATTTTCTCCTGAAGTGCCTTTAAGTCAGCTGCCCGCATCACTTCCTGATGTGTTTTGGGATCTTTAAAAACAAAATCGCCAAAAGCAAAATACTCCTTGATGAACCGGCGCAATTCAAGCGATAAGGTTTTAGAATTTTTATTGATAAAACCCACTTTTATCTCTTTGGCAATCTCCTCATTTTTGGCATCTGACGATTGCAGTAAAAGTGGCATATACCGATCGTTCTTCTTCACCACTTTGCACAGTCTTATGCCGGCCTGACTATCAGATTTCCCTTCGCGCATATAGGATATATCCGAAATAATTCCCAGTATATTCTGCTTGTACTTTTTATAAAGTTCGATAGCCTCCTCGTAAGTTGTTGCCAGTAAAATTTTCGGTCGACCCCGCATACGCAGCATTTTCTGATGCTCGTTGAGGCCTTCGGTCATAAACGATTTCGACTGCTTAAAAATGATCTTATAAATATTGGGCAAATAACTGCTGTAAAACCTAACAGAATCTTCCACAAGGATAATACACTGCACCCCCACTTCAACAATGTCGTGATCTGCATTCATCCTGTCCTCAATCAATTTGATTATGGCCAGTAAGATATCCGCATTCCCAAGCCAGTTAAAAACATAATCAATACCTTTTAGCTCGTTACGATCAATCTTTAACGACAATTCGCGCGAAAAAGGTGTCAGAACAACAATCGGAATATCCGGATAGTCGGCTTTGATTTGCTCGGCAAGTTTATAAGTGCTTTTTTCTTCGGCGCTTAACATCTCTATCACCAGATCAATTTTCTCGTTCTTCAGGATGCTTTTAACCTCATCAGGATTGCTTGTAAGAATAAAACCCGGTGGATAACGCAGATTGAGCGACACATATTCGTTAAAAATTTGCTCGTCAATACGTCCGTCTTCTTCCAGGATAAAGGCATCATAAACAGATGAAATCAAGAGCACATGATAAATACGCTTTCTCATCAGGCTGGTGAAGGAAGTATCGTTGAAAGCAAACTTGCGGTTAAGCAGATCAGGGCGTGAAGGAGTCATTCTTCAGTATTTTAAATCGATAGCATTTTACTCGGCAAGGCAAATATAACAATTCAAAGCAAGCCATCTCAGATCGTTGATCAAACTTTAGAATCTTTCCAAATCACGCCTTAAACTTAAAAAGACTTGCTATTTAAAAAAAATAATATAGTTTTGTTAGCGTTAATTAAATAGTTAGTTAACAAACGTTCTAAAATTTGCTGTCATGATCGCAATTATTGTTATTTCATCCTTTGCATTAATTGGTGTAGTTGCTTTGATTCATGCAATTAAAAACGCACCGCTTATTGAGGAAAAAGGCGACAGCAAGCTTTAATCGGGTAACTTGCCCAATGCAGGATGAACAGATGGAGAAAAAAAGACCGGATCGCTTATAATCCGGTCTTTTTTTTTAATGACATTGACAACTGCCTACTCCCTGCGTCTGATATTCGTCGGCACTGCCACAAACACCACAGCTTTCTGTTTCCTGCTCGTGGTGATGTTCATGACTGTGGCCGCCACCACAGCAACTATCACTGTGCGAACCGCATCCACAACCTGATGGTGCAGGATTAAGCTCCTCGTAGGTAGCTTCACGCACATTCAATACCTGACCCAAAGTGTGCAACGCCTTTCCGGCCAGCGGATGATTAAAATCCATCTTAACAGTTTGATCATCTATGGCTATCACCCTTCCGTCAAAAGGATTGCCTTCGCTGTCCATCATCGGCACTGTGTTGCCTAACTTCAGCTTGTCGGATTTTAATTCGCCTTTAACAACAAAAGCCGAGATTGGAATATCCATTACAAGCTCCTCTTTGAAATTGCCAAAAGCCTCTTCGGGTTCAATCACAAAATCAAAGCTGTCGCCCGATTTCAGACCGTAAAGACGACTTTCGAAGCTTTGCATAACCCGACCTGTTCCAAACAACATGGTGCGGGGATTGTCTATTGTTGCTTCTTCCAGCACCTCGCCGGAATCATTATTTACTTTAATCTGATAACTTAAAATGCCTACTTTTTGTGCTTCAATTACCATAGCTTGTTCAGTTTATATGCGTTATTTGATGTATTTTTATTTTAGTAACTGGCAAAAATAAACAACTTTCCAATTTAGACTGATTAAAAATAAGCTAAATCAATTTCCGTGGTCGGATTCGGGAAAAACAGAAGACGTAACTTCGCCGGATTCATTGCTGATCGTATCGCAAAATAAGTGCCCATAACGCTCATTTACAATGATGTAATATTTTTTTTAGGCAGCATTTGTGTAATCCAAAAATTATCACTTATTTTGCACTCCCTTTTTGAGGGGTTTTACCATTTATAAACTGTAAGCACCATGTCAAAGATTTGTCAGATAACAGGAAAGAAAGTGATCACCGGAAATAAGGTTTCACACTCCAATAAGAAGAGCAAACGCACTTTTGAGCCCAACCTGCACATCAAACGTTTTTATGTGCCCGAGCTCGAAGAATGGGTAACCCTTAAAGTTTCTGCTGCCGGATTGCGCACCATCAACAAAAAAGGGATTTACAATGCTATGGTAGATGCCAGTGATAAAGGACACCTTTACCGCAGGTAACCTGAAATTAAAAGAATTTGAAGCTGTTGTGATATTTTCGCAGCAGCTTTTTTTATGGTTTCCAATAAAACAGCGAAATAATTTTCTCCAATAAGAGTTATAATGGTTGATGTGAATATAATCTCAGACAGTTTTAAACCATTGAAACATATTTTCAAACACTTTTTATCGCTGCTATTTTTGATCCCTTCCTTTGTACTGGCTCAACAACAGGCCATTGTTACGGGAAAAATTACAGACGAAAGAGGCAGGAGCATTGAACTGGCTAATGTTGCCGTAAAAGGCTTACCCGGTGGCACTACTACCAACGGCAAAGGAATTTACAAACTTACCGTTCCGGCCGATACAACCATCGATCTGATCTATAGTTTCATAGGCTATCAATCTCAAACAGTTACATTTCGTCCTGAAGCAGGCGAAACGATTCACTCCGATATTTTATTAAGATCAGTTTCCACAAATTTGCCGGCAGCTGAGGTAGTGGATCAACGGATGAACACCAGCACCCTTATCCGGCTCGATCCGCGACAGGCTGCCCTATTACCAACAGTTGGTAGTGGCATTGAAGACCTGTTAAAAACACTTCCAGGGGTATCATCCAATAATGAATTGAGCTCACAATATACAGTGCGGGGAGGAAATTTTGATGAAAATCTGGTTTATGTAAATGGTATCGAAATTTACAGACCCTTTCTGATCCGTTCAGGACAACAGGAAGGACTTAGCTTTTTAAATTCCCGATTGGTATCCTCCATTGATTTTTCGGCCGGTGGATTTGCTGCAGAATATGGCGACAAACTTTCATCCGTGCTCGACATCACTTATACGCGTCCCGATGAAACTGCAGCTTCGTTGAGCCTGAGTTTATTGGGAGCCGAAATGCATATTGAAGGAAGTAAAAATAAATTTACTTACCTGCTAGGAGCCCGCTACAAAACCACTTCTTACATCCTGAACGCCTTGGAAACAAAAGGAGCTTATCGGCCTGATTTTACTGACATTCAAAGTTTTTTAACCTACACCTTCAACCCAAAATGGGAACTGAATGCACTGGCTTATTATTCCCGAAACAAATATCAGCTCATCCCCGAAAGCAGGCAGACAGATTTTGGAACTTTTCAGGAAGCTTACCGACTGAATATTTATTTCGATGGCCAAGAGGTAGATAATTATTCTACGGGTATGGGTGCACTCTCTCTCATTCATCGTCCGCACAAAAACCTTGACCTAAGGCTTACAGCATCTGTATTTAGCACGGTTGAAACTGAGACTTACGATATTCAGGGACAGTATTGGATAGGTAAACTGGACACTTCGCTTGGTAGCGAGCAATTTGGAAATGTAACTCAGGCTCAGGGTGTTGGAACATTTATTGATCATGCCCGTAATTATTTTGATGCCATTGTACTCAATATAGATCACCAGGGAACACGGGTAAAAAATCGTAATGTTTTAAAATGGGGAGCCCGTTTTCAGTTGCAAGATATTGACGACCGAATGAATGAATGGGAAATGATTGATTCTGCTGGTTTTACACTCCCCCGACCTGTGGATCAAATCAGCAATCCCCAGCCATCACGGCCCGATTTGTTATTGAATCAAGTTGCCCGGGCCAACAATAAATTACAATGGAAAAATGCCAATGCCTTTGTGCAACATTCCTGGACTTTTATTGATTGGCAGGAAGCTGAATATACACTCACAGCTGGCCTTAGAGCAAATTACTGGGACTACGCCAATGAGCTGTTATTAAGTCCGAGAGCCAGCCTCAGCTACAAACCCAATTGGGAGAAAAGAATGTTGTTCAGGATTGCCACAGGCGTTTATAATCAATCCCCTTTTTACAGAGAAATCAGGATGTTTGATGGCTCCATATATCCGGATGCCCGTTCGCAAAAATCTTTTCAGGTGGTTTTGGGAAGCGATCTTCATTTTATGGCCTGGAGTCGCCCTTTCGTTTTTACCTCCGAAATTTATTACAAATACTTAAGCCATATTATCCCCTACGAGGTTGATAATGTGAGGATAAGGTATTATGCAGACCAAAGTGCAACCGGTTATGCAACCGGACTCGATTTGAAAGTAAATGGTGAATTTGTGAAGGGCATTGAAAGCTGGGCCAGCCTTTCGCTGATGAAAACCGAAGAAGATGTTAAAGGTGATTCCTTTCAATACCTTGTGAATACAGATGGAAAACGAATAACACCGATTTCTGAAAATCAGATTGTTAGCGACACTGTAACTGTTTTTCCAGGGATGATACCACGGCCATCGGATCAACGTTTGCAATTCTCTGTTTTCTTTCAGGATTATATTCCAAACTATCCCACTTTCAGAGTTCATCTGCGTTTGATTTATGGAACCAAACTGCCTTTCGGGCCACCAAATTCACAGCGCTATCAACAAACCCGACGCATGCCCGACTATCGGAGAGTTGACATTGGATTCAGCAAACAATTGATAGGTGAACACACCCAGCTTAAGGAAAAATCAGTTTTCAGACACATCAAAAATATGTGGCTCAGTCTGGAGGTATTCAACCTGTTGCAAGTTAACAATACAGTTTCCTACATCTGGGTAAAGGACGTTAACAATTTGCAATACGCTGTCCCTAATTATCTTACGCCCAGGCAAATAAATTTAAAACTGGTGGCAGAGTTTTGATTTGGGATTAGCTGTATCTCCAAGAAAATTTTTCATAAAATCCTGCGCTTGAACAAAATCACTTCTGTGATGTTTAGATTATACTATTTAGATCAATTCTGAATAAAAAAATTCATAACCAAAAGTTTAAAACATCATGAAAACACAAGTTAAAGACTTACAATTTCCATCACTGCCTTATGCTTACGACGCACTGGAGCCTCATATTGACGCCATGACCATGGAAATTCATTACACCAGACATCACAAAGCTTATTTCGACAATTTGCAGGCTGCTGTAAAAGACACTGAAATGGCTGATATGCCTTTTGCTGATTTATTGAAGAACATCAGCAAATATCCTGTGGCCGTTCGCAACAATGGGGGCGGGCATTTTAATCACAGCTTATTCTGGACGATCATGTCGGCTAATGGTGGCGGAAAACCTCAGGGCAAACTGGCAGAAGCAATCGATAAAAACTTTGGTTCTTTTGAATCCATGCAGGAAAAATTTAATACCGCAGCAAAAACCCGTTTCGGTAGCGGTTGGGCATGGCTTTGCGTAAAAAGTGACAAAAGCCTTGCAGTTTGCTCCTCACCCAATCAGGACAATCCATTGATGGATGTAGCTGAATGCCATGGCACACCCATCCTAGGCCTTGATGTTTGGGAACATGCCTATTACTTAAAATATCAAAACAAGCGTCCGGATTACGTAAGTGCATTTTGGAATGTAATCAACTGGGATGCAGTGACAAAGAACTATACTAACGCAATCTAAATTATACTAACAAACAAAAAAAAGACCGGTCGTTCTGACTGGTCTTTTTTTTTTGTCCTCAATTTCATTACTCAAAAGAGAGGATGGATTTTTTAATTCTTTCAATCGCATCGCGCAGTTCCTCTTCGGTGATAACCAATGGCGGAGCAAAACGGATGATATGTCCGTGAGTTGGTTTGGCAAGTACACCATTCTCGGCCATTTCTACACAAACATCCCAGGCAGTTTTCCCGCTCTTGGGTTTTATCACAATGGCATTCAGCAAGCCTTTTCCGCGAACCAGTTCGATCATCTCACTATTGATCTTTTTCATTTCATCACGGAAGATTTTCCCAAGATACTCAGCCCTCTCAGCCAATTTTTCATCTTTTACCACCTCAAGGGCAGCAATAGCAACGCGGGCGGCAAGAGGATTACCTCCAAAAGTGGAGCCATGCTCACCAGGTTTGATGGTCAGCATAATTTCGTCATCGGCCAACACAGCCGAAACAGGATATACACCACCCGAGAGTGCTTTGCCAAGTATCAGAATATCAGGGCGAACACCTTCGTGATCGCAAGCCAGCAATTTTCCTGTACGGGCAATTCCGGTCTGAACTTCATCAGCAATAAACAGCACATTTTTTGATTTACAGAGGTCGTAAGCTTTCTTGAGATAACCATCATCAGGCACAAACACACCTGCCTCACCCTGAATGGGCTCAACCAAAAATCCTGCAACATTGGGATCTTTGAGTGCTTCCTCCAATGCACCCAGGTCGTTATATGGAATGGTAATAAAGCCAGGTGTATAAGGCCCGAAACCTGCCCTTGCATCAGGATCGGTTGACATGCTGATCACAGTAATGGTGCGACCGTGGAAGTTGCCATCACAAACGATGATTTTGGCTTGATTTTCAGGAACACCTTTCTTTTCGTAGGCCCATTTGCGGCAGAGCTTCAAAGCTGTCTCATCGCCTTCGGCACCACTATTCATCGGCAATATCTTGTCATATCCAAAATACTCCGTGATAAATTTTTCGTACACACCAAGCACATCGTTAAAAAAGGCTCTTGAGGTGAGGGTTAAAGTTTTGGCCTGATCGGTAAGTGCGCCAATGATTTTTGGATGACAATGGCCTTGGTTTACAGCTGAGTAGGCCGAAAGAAAATCATAATATTCTTTTCCTTCAACATTCCATACACGGGCTCCCTGGCCTTTGGCTAAAACAACAGGCAGTGGGTGATAGTTATTAGCACCATGCTTGTCTTCCAATTCCATGGCCAGCTGCGAGGTCATTTTTTCTATCATAATAATATTTTTTAAAATTTATGATTGTTAATTTACTAACAAATGATTGTACAAAGGTAAGGGAAATGAATGGAGTGGCCAAATATTTGCCCCACAAGTTTTGTGGAAAAAACTTGTGTAGTTTGTTGAATATTAGAGCAAATGCCTGAATGGAATCAGTAACCATTCAAAAAACCGACTGATGATCGGCCGTCTTTTCCATTGTTCATAATCGAACAGATCAGTATTCTCTATGGTATCCGAGATAAACTTCCTGATCTGATTTGTTATGCTTTTATCTTCGCCTAACAGCACTATTTCATACATGTATCGAAACGACCGATAATCAAAGTTGGAAGAACCAATGCTAAAAACCTTGTCGTCAATCAATAATAATTTTGCGTGCAGGTTGTGCGACCGATAAAGCAAAAGCTGTATGCCGCTTTGGTGTAACTGACCCATGTATTTATTTCTAAGGATATCAACCAATCCAACATCAGATCGCTTGGGGATAATAATTTTTACATCAAGTCCTTTTTCTGATGCGGCCATCAACAATTTTCGCAACATATAACCTGGTAAAAAATAAGGCGTTACGATAACTATTGATCGTTCTGCTTTTTTAATCAGGTAACTGTATTTGCGCATGATACGCTGTTTGGTTATCGAGGGCATATCGCGCACAATTTCAAAATCCTGATGATGAATCAGCCGTAAATAATTATTCTTATTGGTAAAAACATAAGTATTATAAATCTTAAAATCCTGTTTGAAAACTTTTTTAAATGCCAGCGTAATACTTCCGGTAATCCTGAGCACAGATTCGCGCCAGTTGAGGTTATAGGCTGTTAAATTTGAGGAGCCAATATAAGATACTTCATCATCAATCAGTAATAGTTTTCGATGGTTTCGTCTGTGACTTCTGGTGAAGAGGTCTGTATTAAATTTTATCTTCTCAAAAAAACGAAGCTCAACGCCTGCAGTTCTGAGGTCTTCTGCAAAATGATTATTAATGGCCGAGCCGCCCCAAAAATCAACCAACACTTTTACTTCCAGTCCTTCTGCTGCTTTACGCATGAGCAGCTCCTTAAAACGGATCCCAATAGTGTCGTTGCCAATGCGATAGGTTTCAAGATAGATATAATCCTTTGCCGCCTCAATATCGTCGAGCATGGCATTGTAATACCGGATGGGATCGGCAAAAAGATGATATGGTTCTTTGATGGGTTTCATGCCATCAATCAATTTAAAAGTTTAATAAATTTACAAACTTACAATTTTTGAATCTTTTCCAATAAATCATTTTTGCGTCTTACTGCCACCGGAACAACGGATTTATCCTTCAACACCAATAAGTAATTGTTAAGCTTATCGAAGCGTTCAATATAATTGACATTAATAAGATGGCTTTTATGTATTCGCATAAACTGAAAACCCGACAATAAATCATCAAATTCTTTAAGTGTTTTTGGTGTAAGTAACTGATCGCCATTCGAAAGGTAAAATATGGTTTGGTTATTTTCGGCCTGGCATCTTACAATATCACTTACATTAATCAGGTAGATGCTGTTGGCTGTATGCAAAACTATTTTGCGAGCTTCCTGACTGATGTACTTAAAGTTGTTAAAAAAGGCATTCAATTTTAAGTTTTGATTCTCCGATTCCAGCGTTGAAAGTGCCTTCTTCATTGCCCTGTCGAACTCATCAGGATCAATGGGTTTTAGTAAATAATCAAGTGCACTAAACTTTATAGCTTTCAGGGCAAAATGATCGTATGCCGTTACAAAAATCAATTTAAACCGGATCTGTTCTAACCTTCGCAACAAGTCGAAACCTGTGCCATCATTCAGGTTGATATCCAGCAATACGATATCGGGTTGTTTTTCTTTTATAAGTGCAAGCCCTGTTTCAACGCCATCGGCTACACCAATAAGCTCCGATTGCTTACACCATCTTAAAAGTTGTAGTGATAACACTTCGCGAGCATTTTGCTCATTATCAATAATTAATACTTTAAACATCAAAAGTTGGAAATTGTTATTTTTATCAATCGGATGGTTTAAGCTGTAAAATTATCTATTCTGTCCGAAAAAACAAAATTTATTTAATTTAAATGGGGAAGCTTTTCTTCTTTTTTGGTTGCTTTCGCTTTGGTTCTTTTAAGTGCAAACAATAACACCTTCAAAATGCTATAACCCAATACCAAAAACAACAATCCCAGCAAGGCATAAAACGAATTTTGATAATTAGTTAAGCTTTTCCTGTATTGCTTATTTGTTTCATTCAACTGATCAATCTTTGCTTCCAATTCTTTTAGTTGATTTCTGTTTTGAGCGTCAACGCTCTGAAGTGTCTTATAGGCATTACTCAATGAATCTCTGGCAATGACAAACTGATCAAAATACATCAGAAAATCTTCGTAATTACCTGTTGCAGCAGCATTTCTCATCCTTGCTTCCAGAATCACATCCTCATAAAGTCTGCTATTGACAGCGATGGATTTTGCCTGGCATTTTTCTAACCAGTAATTTGATTCACTGTACTTCCCAATTTTTTGATTAGCCAAACCCATATAATAATAAGCCATTAAAATTCCATCTGTATGTCCGATGGATTCGTGTATGCTTAGTCCACGCTTATAAAAAGCAAAGGCATCCTCATAACGCTCCTGCTCCATCCAAATGTTGGCTACGTTAATCATTGCATTAGCCGTTCCATAAGGATTACCAAGCTTTTCGCGTAAATCGAGTGTTAGATTAAACTTTTCAAGAGCACTATCATAATCACCAAAATCGTACGCATAAATGAGCCCCTGCGTATAAAAAACCCTTGAAAGATCGAGTGTCGCATTAAATGCAAGATAAATACTGCCCGCTTCATCAAGGAGTTGAAGTGCTTTTTCATTCTGATCCCACTGCCAGTAAACATTGGCCATATTATGTGTCACCTGGGCATAACGCAAACTATCCTGCATGCTCAAAAATAGCAGCTGAAGCTGATAATACGTATCAAAAGCCTTGTCCAGTTCTCCACGCTGATAATACAAACTTGCCATATTATTACTGGTAGAGGCATAAGCCTGTGTGTCATTCATTTCGAACTGAATAGCATATGCCTGCTGATAATAATCAAGTGCTTTGTCACTATCTCCCATCTTTTTATATACCAGGCCAATATTATTAAGAACAGCACTTTTTGAAGCCTGGTCATTGGCTTTTTCATAGGCAACAATGGCCTGATCATAATATCCAAGCGCAAGCTCATAATCGTCACTTTGAAATGCGCTGATTCCCATTGATTTTAACACCTTCCCCTTGAGGCGTTGAAATCCTTCTGCCTCTGCATAACTAACTGCATCCTGCCCCGTTTTCAAGCTCTTATCATAGGATATCAACCGATAGGCTTCCGATAAATTAATCATGGTTTCTATCCTCTGATCGCCTTGTTGCCTGTCGAGTAATTGATACAAACTGTCAATCACACGCAAATGATCATTTGCATAGTTGGCTGACATTACGCTAATTGCAAAAAATACTAGTAGTGTTCTTTTCAAAAACATTTGATTATAGTGCAATGATACAAAAAAATATTGCTCATTTCCCATTACAAAATCATAGAAGCTTTCGGCAAACTTAAGTCAACCCAATTTTTGACCGGAATAGCTATCTTTGCCAAAATTGCATTGATATGATCAGATCGATGACGGGATTTGGAAAAGCCACTGTCAGCCATGAAAACATCAAAATTCAGGTTGAAATAAAAGCACTCAACAGCAAACAGCTCGACCTCAATCTCAAGCTTCCGGCAGCTCTCAAACAAATGGAATATGAATGGAGAAATATGCTGGCACAGGAACTTCAAAGAGGTAAGATTGAAGTGATGTTAAGCTTTGATAAATCAGCCGGTCATCTGGCAGGCCAGATTGACACAAAACTTGCTGCATTTCATATCGAACAAGTGAAAAAATTGGCCGAAACATTCAATTTTGACCCTCCTGATGATATGGCTGCCTACCTCTTGAAAATGCCCGGAATTTTTGCTACCGATGATTCTGAAGCTGATGAAGAACTGCTGGCCCTGGCAACAACAAGTCTGGAAGAAGCAGTTGCAGCTTTCGACCATTTCAGACGCAACGAAGGCAAAGTACTGGAACAAGATTTGAGTGCGCGAATATCCACCATTCAGATGCTGCTAAAAGAAGTGGAACCACTTGAATCAGAACGGCTTGAAACCGTAAAGCTGCGCCTTATCAAAAATCTGAATGAGTTATCAGCCTCCGTAAAATATGACGAAAACAGATTGGAACAGGAATTGATTTATTACCTCGAAAAATTTGATATCACAGAGGAAAAAGTACGACTGAAACAACACTGCGACTATTTTATTCAAACATTGACCGAAGAACAGGCCGGGAAAAAACTGGGCTTTATCAGCCAGGAAATTGGCCGGGAAATCAACACACTCGGATCAAAAGCCAATCATGCAGGCATACAACGACTGGTGGTTCAAATGAAAGACGAACTGGAAAAAATTAAAGAACAACTTTATAATATTTTATGAGTAAGCAAGCTGATAAAAAAGGTAAACTGTTGATATTTTCTGCACCTTCCGGTTCGGGAAAAACTACCCTGGTAAAATATATACTTGAACAAATTGCAGGACTAACATTTTCTGTATCAGCCACCAGCCGCCAGGCACGTGCCAACGAACAAGACGGAAAAGATTACTATTTTTTATCGCCTGATGAATTCAGAAAAAAAATATCCGAAAAGGCTTTTCTGGAATATGAAGAGGTGTATCCCAATGTTTTTTACGGAACCTTACTCGATCAGATCGCCTCGAAAAGAGCTGCGGGCAACCATGTGGTTTTTGATGTGGATGTGGTTGGAGGGCTGAATATTAAGAAATATTTTGGCGATGATGCCTTGGCAATCTTTATCAAAGCACCATCTATTCAGATACTTAAAGAAAGACTGACACAAAGAGGAACCGACACCGAAGAAAGCATCAAAAAACGCCTGGAAAAAGCAGAATGGGAAATGGGGTTTGCTGATCGATTTGATGTGGTAGTTGTGAATGATCAACTCGAAAAATCGCAGCAGGAATTAACAAAAATCATTACTGAATTTTTAAATGCATAGCAAATCGGATGGCTGAATTACCGACAACTTACAAAGCAATCGAACACGCACTAGATCAAGCCAATGTGGTAAAAGCAATGCTTGGTTTGAAGCCGGTAACAAAAAAACTGCGCAATCCCGAGCCGGATGAATTGCTCCTACAAATGGGGGCCGCTTCGATCAATCCGTCAGACATTGCCTTTTTGCAGGGTAATTATCAAATCAGAAAAAGAGTGCCGGCAGTTCCGGGTATTGAAGACAGCGGAAAAATTGTTGCAACAGGACAATTGCTGGACGCAAAAAAATGGCTTGGCAAACGAGTTTCATGCTTCTCACAACAAAATAAAGACGGGTGCTGGGCCGAATACTTTTATGCAAAGCCAGGCGAAGTATTGCTTACCGACGAACGGCTTGATGCCGCACAAGTCACAACGTTTTTTGTTAATTCTTTTACGGCCTGGGGATTATGCGAAATTGCACTGCAACGCGAAAGCAAAGCCATTGTGGTGAATGCAGCCGGCAGCAGGCTTGCCTCATTTTTGTACCAGTTAGCTTCCATGCACCAGATTGAAGTAATTGGTGTTGTTCGCAAACAATCCACCGCCGAACTGTTAAAAGCTTCGGGCTGGAAACACGTATTACTTGAAAACAGCACGGCTTTTTCCGCTCAGTTAAAAACTCTGGCACATAAACTTCTGGCTAACACGGCTTTTGATGCAGTTGGCGGTCCTGCTACACGCAATCTGCTTAATGCTATGCCAGCAGATTCAGAAATTGTAATCTACGACGGACTTTCAAACAAATTTCTTTCAGCTATTGATCTTCTGGGGATGATTTTTGAAAACAAAATGATCACCGGTTTCAATTTGAATGACTGGATGGCAGAAACGGACAGCCTCACTTTTGAAACTGCCCAAAATACTTTAACTGAAATCATTCTTACAAGCAAAATTAAAAACGCTGTACAAGCTGCTTTTCCATTGACAGAAATAAAAACGGCCTTGAAAACATACCTGGGAAATATGTCGGCCGGAAAAGTGATATTAACATTTTAAAACATGATACCCGAGCGTATAGGTCTTTTTTTCGGATCGTTCAATCCTATTCATATCGGTCATATGATGCTGGCCAATTATATGGTCGAATTTACTGATCTGCATAAAGTTTGGTTTATCGTTTCGCCGCATAATCCATTGAAAGAAAAGAAAAGTCTTTTGCAGGATCATCACAGGCTTGATATGGTGATTAAAGCTATTGACGACGACCCGCGTTTTGAGGTGAGCGATATTGAATTCAGGATGCCACAGCCTTCGTACACCATCGACACACTTACGCGCCTTAGCGAAAGGCATCCTAACACAGCATTCTCAATGATTTGTGGTATGGACAGCCTGGAAAGTATTCACAAATGGAAAAACTTTGAAATGCTGATGCAAAATTACCGATTGCTTGTTTATCCCCGCAGCAGATTTACTGGAGGCCAGCACTTGAAACATCCTTCCGTTCAATTGGTTGATGCACCAACAATAGAAATCTCCTCAAGCTTTATTCGCAGGGCAGTTTCAGCAGGCAAAAATATACCGTATTTCATGCCCCCCAAAGCATTTGAATACATGACTTTGATGCACTTTTATGAATAAAGGACATTTTTTAAATCCTAACTGACATAGAACCAAAAAGGCAGGATTTTTGTTGTAATTTTAGGTCATGAAATCAGCAATGAAAGACATAGCAGAACTTCAGGCTTTGATCAGTTTGGTTGATGAGCCGGACGAAAAACTATATGCCCATATCAAATCGCATATTCTTTCGTATGGAACTGCTGCCATTCTACCGCTCGAATCGGCATGGGAAAAGGCTTTTGATGATACTATTCAACAGCGGATCATTCAGTTGATCCATCAAATTCAACAGGAAAGTTTGTATGCCGAGCTGCACGAATGGGCTAATTTTGGCTACGAAGATTTGTTGCGTGGTTATCTGATCGTAACACGCTATCAATATCCCGATCTGAATGTTGATCAGCTTACACGTGAGGTAGGTCGCATTGTTCAGGAAGTATGGCTTGAGCTCAACAACAACCTCACCCCGCTCGAAAAAATCAAAGTGCTCAACCATATTATTTACGATGTCAACCGTTTCAGCGGAAATACTACCAACATCCATCTGCCCGAAAATTTTTATCTTAAAAATCTGCTGGAAGGTCGCAAAGGAAATCCGCTTTCTCTGGGTATTTTTTATATCATCATCGCCCGAAGCATGCGTATTCCAATCTACGGAATTGACTTGCCCAAGCATTTTATTCTGGCCTATTCAGACGAGCTAAAAACAGAACAAACAGCTGATGACGTGATTTTTTACCTCAACCCTTTCAATAAAGGAGCTATTTTTACTAAAAATGAAATTGATCTTTATGTGAAACAATTAAGGTTAGAACCTAAAGAAGCCTTTTATGCACCCTGCTCCAATAAAGCTATTATTATCCGCCTCATCAAAGGATTGTCAGAGAGCTATTCTTTATCAGGCAATCCTAATAAGTCAGCAGAATTGCTTCATTTGCTTAATGCATTGGATTAATAAAAGCAGCCCGAAACACAGGGCTGCTTTTTAGTTAACCAAAACCAATTAAAGTACTAACCAAAATCACTCATTATGAAAAGTCTTATTTGCTTATCCGCTCATAACGGAAAATTGCTGACTTATTCGTTTCGAACTTATGTGAAATTTCTTCGGTATTAAACGGAATATCCTGAATTCCAGCTTCTTCTTTCATCACAAACCTAACATTCATTGCCTGTTCAGCTTTGTAAGTTGCAGCCACTTTTGAAGTATTAAAAGTGATATCATCTACATAAGCTTCCGGGTCTGATTTCTGCAATAAATCAGTTGAATCGTAATAATTCTTTACTACCTCAGCCGTATTAAATGGAATATCATCTACATAAGCTTCAATATTTACATTGCCATTGAATTGCCATTGCGCTGAAATCAAGTTTACACTTACCAACTGAAATATTATTGCTGCGATAATTCCTGTAGTTTTCATTTCTTTATATTTTATTGTTGTAAATTTCAAAATGTTTGATAATGATATAACGATTATCGTGCCAAACTTTGTATATTCTTATTTTACTAATATTTACATCGCTTTTTATTACAACAAAAAAACCAAAAAAGTGTTCGAAAAGCGTACGATTTTGTACGCTTACGAACAAAAAGTTATTTTGAAGGTGTAAATTTTTAGTTGTGGCCTTTCAAAAAACCTGCAACGGCCGTTTCGATTCGCTTATTTAGATTAGAATTATCAGCGGCAACAAACTTTTGACCGGTAACCAGCTCAAATAATTCGATATAGCGCAAACTTACTTTTTGAACAAAATCATCAGTCATTTCCGGCACTTGTTGTCCGGCTTGTCCCTGAAAGCCATTTTCCATCAGCCATTCGCGCACAAATTCTTTTGATAGCTGCTTTTGTGCCTCTCCTGCTTCAAAGCGTTTTTGGTATTCATCTGCCATAAAATAACGGGACGAATCAGGTGTGTGAATTTCATCAATCAACAAAATCTGATCATCAGTCTTTCCAAACTCATATTTGGTATCAACCAGGATTAAACCTTGCCTGGCAGCCATTTCAGTTCCCTTTTCAAACAGTGCCAGAGCATATTCTTCAAGTTTCTGATAGTCTGATTCGCTCACTATTCCTTTGCTGATAATATCTTCCCGACTGATATCTTCATCGTGGCCTTCGGCTGCCTTTGTGGTAGGTGTAATAATTGGCCTGGGCAGGCGATGATGTTCGCGAAGGCCGTCCGGTACTTCAACACCACAAATTTCTCGGACACCTTTTTTATAAGTTCGCCAGGCACTCCCGCTCAGATATCCTCTAACGATCATCTCCACTGCAAACGGCTTACAAAGCCGGCCAATAGTAACCACGGGATCTGGTGAGGCAAGTTTCCAGTTAGGTACAATAGCTGCAGTGGCATCCAGGAAATATCCGGCTATCTGGTTCAATACCTGACCTTTATAAGGTATTGCACGGGGAAGCACCACATCAAAGGCCGAAATGCGATCTGAGGCAATCATCACAAGAAATTTATCTTCAATGGTATAAACATCCCTAACCTTGCCGCGATAAAACTTTGTTTGACCCGGAAACTGAAAATTTGTGGTGAGCAGTGCGTTTTTCATGTTGTTATTCATTTATCGGTCTGACCGGATTGTTCTTCCCTGTGTTGCTGGTAAGCCTTGATTATCGTGGTGACCAGCCTATGACGAACCACATCTTTCTCGTCCAGCATAATAAATTCAATTCCTTTGACGCTTTTCAAAATTTTCATCGCCTGAAGCAGTCCCGAAGGCTGTTTGGGAGGCAAATCAATTTGGGTGATATCGCCAGTTACAATAAAATGTGAGGCTTTCCCCATGCGGGTCAAAAACATCTTGAGCTGGCTTTGGGTGGCGTTTTGAGCTTCGTCAAGAATGGCAAAGGCATGATCCAGGGTTCGTCCCCGCATAAAAGCCAATGGTGCCACTTCGATTGTACCATCTTCGAGATACGTAAGCAGTTTTTGTGTTGGAAGCATATCACGCAATGCATCGTAAAGTGGCTGCATATAAGGATCGAGTTTGTCTTTCAAGTCGCCCGGAAGGAACCCCAGATTTTCGCCGGCTTCCACTGCCGGACGCGTTAGAATGATGCGTTTCACCTGTTTGTTTTTGAGTGCCCTAACTGCCAGTGCCACGGCTGTGTACGTTTTTCCTGTTCCGGCCGGGCCGATGGCAAATATCAGGTCGTTATGTTCGCTGGCCTTCACCATGCGTTTTTGATTACTCGTGATAGCCTTCACCAATAATCCGCTTCGGCCATGCACCAGCACATCGCCATTTGTAACCGGCGAAGTAGTCTGTTGATCGGCTTCGCCCCGCATGATTTGCTCGATTGTTTGCTCATTAATCTTCCCGAAACGTTCCAAATGCACCATCAACAACTCAAAGCGAGAGCTAAAAACAGCTATTTCAGCCGGATCGCCGATTACCTTTAAAAAATCTCCCCGTGCAATGATGTTAAGTTTAGGGAAATAAGATTTGATTTGATTTAAAAATATATCCGATGGGCCATAAAGGTCGATCGGACTAACAGTTTCAACCTGGATAATTCTTTCGCTCATAGGCGTTTCTTAACATATACATATTTCGTGTTTGGCAAAGATATTCAAGAATTAAAAGGCATCTGCATCCGCCCCGTAAACTTAGCAACATTTTATTCTTATATGCGTAAAAAAACCATCTTAACAAGCCTTGAAAATTAAAAAAGCATGATAGAGTTCATTGCTAAATCAATATCTTTGCATGAGGCAGTTAGATACTTATCAGGCAGAATGTCCTGATAAATATGATGAAATCAAAAGCATGGCAATTATAACATTAACAAGCGATTGGGGAACTTCAGACTACTATCTGGCTGCTGTTAAAGGAACCATATTAGCACAATTACCCGAGGTAAACATTGTTGATATCAGCCATCATATTGCTGCTTTTGATGTGGAGAGTGCTGCTTTTACAATTCAGCAGTGTTTTAGAAATTTTCCACAGGGTACGGTGCATTTAATTGGCATAAATAGTGAAGAGTCGAAAGAAACTCCCCACACCATTGTAAAAGCCCATGGCCAATATTTTGTTGGAGCCGATACCGGTATTTTTTCGATGATACTGGAAGATGAAGAGGCCGAAGCAATTATTGAAATTGATATTCCGCTCGATTCGGATTTCTACACTTTTAGTACGCGCGACCGTTTTGTGAAAGCTGCTGTTCAATTAATCAAAGGCACTCCGCTTCACGATCTGGGTTTTCAGCGCGAAGAGTTGAACAAACGGCTTCCATTTCAGCCTGCTACCACAGCTGATTCAATAAAAGGCATGGTGATTCATGTAGATGCTTATGAAAACCTGATTACGAATATCAGTGCCAAAACTTTCAAAGTAATCAAACAGAACAGACCTTTCGAAATATACTGCTCAGGCTATCGCATTCGAAAAATCAGCGAGGGCTATCAGGATGTTGAAGTAGCTGATCTGGTGGCTCTTTTCGGTTCGCATGGAATGCTCGAAATAGCTATCAATCAGGGTAAAGCCTCTTCTTTGCTCGGGATAAAAAGAAATACTTCTGTATTTATTTCCTTTTTCGATCGTTAACTCAACAAGCCCTGCCAACTCCGCAGCTTCTGCGATAGATTTGCCAAACCAACCAGCTTATTGCCAGGCCAAGCAAGGCTCCTGCCAGGATATCCCCGGGATAATGAACACCAAGATAAATTCGGCTGTAAGAAACAACAGTGGCCCATGGAAACAAAAACCAACCAATATTCGGATAAGCACGTCTAAGCAAAAACCACACAAAACCAGCCATAGCAAAGCTGTTGGCAGCATGTGATGAAACAAAGCCGAAAGCACCACCACATCTCCCCAGAGGCAAATATATTAATGGCTGCAAATCAGGCTCATGACATGGTCGTGGTCTTTCAAAAACGAATTTGAAAGCCCTTACCGAAAGTTGGTCCGACAAACTGATCAAGACAGCAATAAAGAGTAATAGGATCAAGCTTTGCCATTTATACTGACGAATAATCAAATAAAGTAAAACCAGGTAAAAGGGAATCCAGGTAAGTTTTCCTGAAAAAAATATCATTACCGGATCGAACCAGTCGGCATGAAGGCTGTTCAAAAAAAGAAACAGGCTGGTATCTATCTGATTTAACCAATCGAGCATATTCTATTCTGTTGCTTCAGCACCAAGCAGCTGCCGTTTGAGTTCGTAATAACTGTTATTGTAAGGATCGCGTCGAATCAATAAATCCAACATTTCAAGTGCTTTTTTTGTTCGGCCTTTTTCTTTGAATTTCTCATACCGATCGAAATGCCAGACGTCGCTACGGCAAGTAAAACCAGGATCTTCAGCTTCGACAGTAATCAACCCTCTGGCTGCTGTTTCGGTGCCTTCGAGCGTAAATAAAACGGGCACTTCAAAGCGTGTATATTTTTCATCCTGGCAGGTATTCCACATGCCATCCGTAGCCTTTAAAAATTCCTGCACTTGTTCGTTGAGCCCATGATGTAGCGGATTTCTGAGGCTCAATTCCCCTAAAGTATTGTCGCAACTTACGGTAAACATCAGGATCATCGTCCCGACAACACAATTTTTTCGGGCTTCAGGGGTGTATTCAACCCTGCTGAGCAGCACACGCTCAAATTCACCAGAACCACCTTTAAAGCGATAATCGAGAATTTTACGTAAAGTTTCAAATCGCTCATTAGTCAACTGCTGATGCAGGCTTTGCTGATCCTGAGCCCTGAGCAAAAAAGAAAAAGCCAGTAAGGTTAGAACAAAAATCGTTCGCATAGATCCTGTTTTTTTTGCTAAATTACGATAAATCGGAAACAGACTGACGAAAAAGAGTACCCTGTTTGGCCTAAAACCAAAAGTCATTTTCTGAGTAAAAAGTTTTTTACTTCAAAAATATATACGCGTACCCTTATTAAACTTCTGATAATACATCCTGAAACAAAGTGAAAACAAAAAGCTAAACATCCTGTTTTCAGAAAAACATCTTCTTTCAAATTCCCATTTTTTGCATCTTTGTTCTATTAATCCCAGACATGAATAAATTACCAAAACTCAGATTCACCTTAGATCCATCAAAATTAGTTATCTGGTTATTTATAATTACCGTGATATGGGTAAATATTAACAACAACCACTGGAAAAAGGACGGTAAAGTGGTGATACACGATGTAATCAGTTATTACAGCTACCTTCCGGCTGCATTTATATATCACGATCTTAGCTTTAGCTTTGTTGACAAAGATCCCGCCTTTTTTGCAGGTAAAATGTATAACTCCAAAACTGCAGAAGGCGGCCATTATCAAAAGATGACCATGGGACTGGCAATGCTTTACCTGCCGTTCTTTTTATTGGGTCATCTCTATGCATGGATTAGTGGAGCTCCAATGCACGGTTACTCGCAACCTTATATGTTTTTTCTGATGTTTGGGGCACTGTTTTATGTGACCACAGCTGCTTTTGTTTTTCGTAAGATCCTTCTCAGAAATGTAAATGAAAAAATTACCGCCTGGGTACTAATTGCTTTGCTGTTGGGCACTAACCTCTTCTATTACACCACTCTGGAGTCAGCAATGTCACATGCCTATAACTTCAGCCTGATCATTTTTTTTGTAGCACTCAGTATGTCATGGCATGAAAAACCAGGAATCAAAAACACAATAATATTGGGTTTGGTATATGGTTTAATCAGTCTGATACGACCTACCAATGCTTTGATCATTATATTCTTTTTACTTTATAATATTAGTACAATTAAAACCCGTTTATGGTTTTTTCTTAAATCATGGAAGCTGGTTCTATTGATGGCCTTAGCTGCTTTTCTGGTTGTACTTCCCCAATTGCTTTTTTGGAAATTTAATACAGGAAGTTGGATCTACTATTCTTACGGACGTGAGGGTTTTTTCTTTGATAATCCGCAAATCTGGCGTGGTTTGTTCAGCTATCGCAAAGGTTGGCTGGTTTATACCCCTGTGATGATCTTTGCGCTGATGGGTTTATTTTTACTTCGAAAAGACTTTAAAGCTTTTAGTATTGCAATTTGGGTTTTTGTGCCCCTAAATTTATGGATCATTTTTTCGTGGTGGGACTGGACTTATGGGGGTAGTTTTGGTGCAAGGCCACTTATTGATACCTATTCCCTGATGGGTTTTGGATTGGCCTCCTGGCTAAGTTACTTAAGCAAAAAAAAGAAAATAATTTATTTAGCAATGCAATTTCTCATCCTTGTTTTGGCCGGATGGAATCTTTTTCAAACCGCTCAATATAAATATGGAGCCATACACTATGCTCACATGTCGAAAGCCGCTTACTGGCATACTTTTGGCAAATTAAGCAAAGACGATGAGTTTAACTTACTTATAGAACCCATGGATTACGATTCGCTTATTGCAGGAAAATATGTGGTATTGCCAAAAGTACGTCATACTATCGGCCCGGAAGCCTATACAAGTTTTGAAAGGTTAAACAAGCCCAAGAATAAATTTCTGGCTGAAGATGGACGTTATGTATTCAGTTCGCCCAACACACAAAGCAAGATTGAATATAGGGAAGGTCTTTTTTCATCGATGCTATATGGTAAGAATAATATTGCCGCAGGGATTGATTTTTGGGCTAAAGCAAACGAAACTTACGAAGTGAGTGTTTGGAAGAAGCCGGTTGATGCCCGGGCCGCACTGGTATTTACTGCTCCCAATCCCAAAACCTATTATGTTAAGCAGGAAAAGGTGATTCAAACCGACAGTATGGGCTGGGGCGAAATTCGATTTCAAGCTACCATTCCGGATACTGCCGGTCATCGTCAATACCGTGTGTATGTGTGGAATAAAACCGAAGATACCGTCTTTTTCGATGAACTGCGGATAAAAAAAATCAGCCCTTAAAAATCCTCTTCAAACTGACGTTGTTGGTTACGGTCTTTAAGTGCCTGCTGTGCATCATATTTATCACAATCAAACTCTATTGAAACATCTGCCAATGGCTTTTTAAAATCGCCCTGACTGATTCCGAGCGAAGGATCGTTATAAACTTTTTTCATATACAAAGCCCAGATTGGCAAGGCCATATTGGCTCCCTGCCCCAACCTGATAGTCCTGAAATGAACAGACCGGTCTTCGGCTCCAACCCATATCCCTGTTGTAAGATCTGGTGTGATTCCCATAAACCAGCCGTCACTTTGATTTTGTGTAGTACCCGTTTTTCCGGCAATCGGATTGTTATACCCATATTTATACCTTAATCGAACTCCTGTCCCCGATTCAACAACCCCTTTCATCAATTCAATCATTTTATAGGCCGATATTTCATCCAGCACTTCATTTCTTTCAGGAGCAAAACGCTCAATCACATTACCATTTTTATCTTCGATATGGGTGATAAAAATCGGTTTCACATACACCCCCTGATTGGCAAAAGTATTCATCGCACCCACCATCTCATACAGGCTCAGGTCAGGCGTTCCGAGCGCAATAGCCGGCACAGGATCTATTGGTGAAGTAACCCCCATCTTCCGGGCTAATTGAATCACTGCCTGAGGTGAAAAACGTTTAATCAAATACGCTGATATCCAGTTATTTGAATTGGCAAGTGCCCATTTCAAGGTTACTTCCTCCCCGATTCTGTCGTTTGATGAATTTCGGGGTTCCCAGAATGTTCCATCATAAAGTTGAACATTATAGGAAATATTTGGCACTTTGTAGCAAGGAGAATATTCACCCTCCTGCATTGCCAGTGTGTAAAGAAAAGGTTTGAAGGTAGAACCTACCTGTCTTCGCGCCTGAGTTACATGATCATACTGAAAAAACCGATAATCATTTCCACCCACATAGGCCCTCACAAATCCTGTGTGCGAGTCAATTGACAGTAAGCTGGCCTGTAGAAAGTACTTATAATATCTAATCGAATCCATGGGTGTTAGCAACGTATCAATTGGACCGTCCCACGAAAAAACACGCATTCTGACCGGTGTTCTGAACGAACGATTAATCGAATCAGGACTAACGCCGGCTTTTCTGAGCAATCGGTATCGGTCTGAACGCCGGACAGCTTGTTTGAGTATCTTCTCAACTTCCTCTTTTGCTTCCCTTTCAGGAAAAACGAAGGGTGCATTTGAATAACCTTCCCAATGTTTAAAAAAAGCTGGTTGTATATCGAGTGCCATATGTTCGCGTACTGCTTCTTCGGCATATTGTTGCATGCGCGAATTTATCGTTGTGTAAATCCTCAGGCCATCTCTGTATATATTATAGGGTGTGCCATCAGCCTTAAAATGTTGTTTTGACCATTCGTGCAATTCTCCACGCAAAAACTCCCTGAAATAGGTAGCCTGTCCGCTGGCATGATCCATGATACCGTAATTGGACATATCAACAGGAATCTGACGCACTGAATCATAAGTTTCGTTGGAGATGAATCCGTAATCTGCCATTTTAAGTAAAACCAGATTACGCCTTTTCAAAGCGTTATCCGGATTACGAACCGGACTGTATCGCGTTGGGGCATTCACTACACCAGCCATCAAGGCAGCTTCTTCGAGTAATAGCGAATCAGGTAGTTTATTAAAAAAAGTGAGCGATGCAGATTTGATGCCAAACGACTGACTTCCATAGGCTACCGTATTGAGATACATCGCCAGGATCTCCTCTTTGGAATAATTATACTCCAGCTTGGTGGCCGTTACCCATTCCTGAAATTTTCGGATTACAAGTTGAAGCGTGCTAAGGTTCTCATCTCTGGGAAAAAGATTCTTTGCTAATTGCTGCGTAAGCGTGCTTCCGCCACCTTTGCTGTTTCCGGTCAGCACACCCCATGCCACGCGCAATAAGGCACGCTCATCAATGCCGGAATGCTCGGCAAAACGGATGTCTTCGATAGCCAGTAAGGCGTTAACCAAATCAGGTGAGAGCTCGCGAAAACGAACATTAGAGCGATTTTCGATATAATAGGAGCCCAATACAGCACCATCAGCTGCATAAATCTGTGAAGCCTGATTGGTTTCGGGGTTTTCGAGCTCTTCAAAGCTGGGCATTTTGCCAAACCATTCGTTGGTAATGCCGTAAAAGAATAAGATTACCGCAGCCACTCCAATAAAAAACAACAGCCAAAGTTTGAAGATGTAGTTGAACCAGGTTTTGTTTTTCGTTGATATTCTCTGTTCGGATTCGTTCACGGTGTATGGCTTATTTTAAGGTTTCTATTCGAATGCCAATATCGGTAATACCTTGCAGTTTTTCCTCACGCATTGCCTGCTCGATTTCAAACCGGTACTGGCCTGACAATGGAAAACGCAAAGATTCGTTCAAAAGTATTTGGTTACTGATGTAGTTGCCCGAACTTTTCCCAAGCCATTTACCATCCGGCCTTGCCAAAACACATTCGATGGTATCGTGTGTGATAGTTCCATTGGGAAAACTTGTATGCAAAAAAACGTACAGATTGCTAAAGCGATATGTTTCTTTTTGGCGCACATTCAAATAAAAGGCATGAAGAGCCGTTGTGTCGTCCACAACCAGCTCAAAACCGGCTCTGTTTCGATAGTCCCAGCCTTTCGCATCAACAGCCAGGTTTTCGTCCAAAAGCACGTTTTGCCTGCAGCCTGAGAATAGCATTAGAAATAGAACAAATACGACAAGGAATTTTAACCTTAACATACTTCTACTCATAATTATAATACTGCGGATCATTATTGCCGTTTCCATACTCATCATTGGCCTGCTGTTCTTTCATGAATGCAAAATCTTCCAGTTTTTCGGGTAACTTTCCTTTTCTGTTTCCCTCTGCCAATTCCTTTACTTTTTCAATCGGAATAGCCATTAGATTGTTGCGGTCGTTGGCATAAGCATACCACATCAAACCTTTAAAGATGTCGCTTTTCTGATGATAGGCATCTCCCTTTTGGGTTTTGATCACCGTACGATCATCCGGAAATGCCTTCAAGGCGTCCACATAGGCTTCGTACTCATAATTAAGGCAGCACTTGAGTTTACCACATTGTCCGGCAAGTTTCTGTGGGTTAGGCGATAATTGCTGAAGCCTGGCTACATTCGTACTTACCGAGTGAAACTCCGACATCCAGCTCGAACAGCACAACTCACGACCACAGCTTCCAATACCCCCAAGTTTCGCAGCTTCCTGACGCATCCCGATCTGACGCATCTCAATCCGAATCCTGAATTCCTCTGCTAATCTTTTGATCAGTTCCCTAAAATCCACCCGATCTTCTGCGGTATAATAGAAAATTGCTTTTGTCTTATCTCCTTGGTATTCAACATCATTCATCTTCATATCAAGATTCAGATCCAGGGCTATTTCACGGCTGCGAAACAAGGTATGTTCCTCTTGCTCGATGGCACCAACCCATTTTTCCACATCAGAAAGCTTGGCATGGCGATACACCTTTTTAAGACCTTCGGAAGGCACGTTCACCTTTTTGCGTTTCATCTGTAGTTCAACGATTTCGCCAACAAGGGTAACAATACCAATATCATGGCCCGCAGCGGCTTCCACGGCAATAATCTCTCCTTCTTTCAGCTCGAGGTCTGGTGTGTAACTAAAAAAATCCTTACGGCCGTTTTTAAACCGAACCTCTGCTATCTGAAGTCCTTCCTTTTTAGCCGGGTTTTTATAATCCTTCAACCAGTTGTGTTCGTCTAGTTTGCAACAGCTGTGTTGAAAAATACGGTCTTTGGGGTTATATACTCTGGGTGCCCTGCAACAGCCTCTTGGCATAAAACTGGCTGCCGCTTTCGCTTGTTGATCATCATTCATGGAATTATATATTGAGTTTAAGTTACAGATAGTTTGTCAGGCAAAGATAAAACAAATTCGAGGAGGCAGCCGAAAGTTGAAATTCAGCATTTAATTGACGACTTGCCAAAAATCAAATGCATTAAACGATTTGCATCGTATTTACTAAACGGCCTTATCTGCTTTCACCCTCAATAGTTTCATCATATTGAGGCTGATATCCATAAAGATAAGTGCAGCATAACCATTCCGCTCGATCTGCCTTATGCCTTCCTCCATCAGGCTAACCATCGAAAGCGTATTGGCATGATGCACAAAAGGAGCAAAATTCTGATTGAATGTTTTCTCTTCTTCCGGAAGCATGACAAGCTGCATGAGCTCGTTGTTTGCCAGGAGCGAATTACGAAAAACCTGCAAGCCATAAGCCAGCAGTGCTTTTTGCTTTTCGCGTCCCAACGGACGAAGGGTATCAACAAAGTCAATCAATTCAATCATAGCCCCTTTGAAGCACAGTCGCATCCATTGCTGAAAAACCTGAAAATTGTATTTCTCGTCTTGGGCATGTTTAAAGTAATGTTGTGCCAGTGGCCAGCTGCCATCAGCCATCATCACTGCATCATGGGCATCGGCCTGACGACAGTCAAAAGTATTGCAAACAGCCGCCGTCAAATCCGTCTGATCAATTTTGGGTATCTTAACCAAATAAGTTCGGGAACGTACTGTGGTTAAAAGCTGATCTGCTTGCTCGGCAACAAGAATGAAAAGTGTTTTTTCGGGTGGTTCTTCAAGCAGTTTGAGCAATTTGTTGGCAGCTTGCGCATTCAGCTTTTCGGCCATCCAGATAATCATCACCTTGTATTCGGCTTCGTACGACTTAAGGCTTAACTTGCGCATGATGGTACTGGCATCGCGTACAAAAATAGTTCCCTGTTTGTTCTCCACATCAAGGTGTTCGTACCAATCCTGATCGCTTCCATAGCCTTTGTTTTTGCTCAAAAACGAACGCCATTCTTCCATAAATAGTTCCGATTCGGGATCTTTTTTCACCTTCTTAGTGGTGGTGGTAGGAAACACAAAATGCAAATCGGGATGCGCCAACTTTTGCATCTTCACACAAGACGGACACACACCACAGCTATCCTTATCGGAGCGATCTTTGCAATTGATATACTGCGCATAAGCCAATGCCAAAGACAAACTTCCAGAGCCTGACCTTCCTATAAAAAGCTGCGCATGACTTACCCTGTTTTGTTGAACCGACTGGATCAGTTTTTGTTTAACCGATTGTTGACCAATTATCTGCGAAAAAAGCATACAGAATCATTTGTATGCCAAAATTACACTTTTATCTTTTGCCGTGTACCATAGCGTTTCATCTCAGGCTGGCATAGCCTCTTCGCTTTGAGCTTGAGCTTTGAATGTAAGTAGTTTAGCTAAAAACTTTTGTGTACTTTTATTATAATCGTCCCACATCAAACGAACAAAATACTGAGTGGAATGCAAAGTGAGATAGCCCTCCGATTTATGCAGGTACAAACTACGATATGGAACTATCCAGGCATAGGTTTCGAGGCGCGACCGAAAGGAAAGTAAAATTCCGGCAGGACGCAACTCTATATTACAATGCCACCTGCGGTTATCAACAGCCAACAAGGCTTCAATCGGGACGCTTGCCCTGATTAAATTGAAACGCGGCGAACCATTACCCCCCATTCTGAAACGCTCAAGCCAGCCAAATGGCTCTCCTACCAATTGTGCAATTTCACTTTTCACTTTTTTGTCGTTATAACTGATATTCCTGATCTGCATGAAAAAAAATCACTGAATATGCTATCAGTGCTCCAGCATTAATAACAGAAAAATCAATACTTTGTTGAAAAGCTCTTCAAAATCCATAGCGTTTTAAGCAAATTTGAGCATACTTATTCTCAGTTACAGCCAAAATACTTAATTTTACTGGCTAATTTTAAGGTATCCATGTTTTTTAAAAAACCACTAATCCTACTACTTTTTACCTTGCTGATGGTTTCGTGCGACAAACTATTTGAGTTCTCACCTTACTCGGCCTATGTTCCCAATTGGCGAAAAAATACCACAGAACAAAATCTGGAAAAACTTTTAGCAAATTCTGATTCCCCTGATTTTAAACCATTTGAGTTTACACTAATCTCTGATAATCACTTGTTTTATGACGAATTGCAAAACGCTATCGAACACATCAATAAGCATCAGTCGGCCGACTTTCTGATTCATGGAGGTGATATGACCGATGGAGGCCTGATCAAAGAATATGATATCTTTCAGGATTTGATGGAGAATCTTGAAACACCCTATTTTACGGTGATTGGTAATCATGATTTGCTGACCAACGGTCGCTCAATATATGCTGATATGTTTGGACCCGAAAATTACAGCTTCATATACAACAACTGCAAGTTTATCTTTTTTAATAATGTGGTTTGGGAGCTCAATTTTGCCGAACCCGACTTCCGCTGGCTTCGTAATGAACTAATTGATCGTGACCAATTTACGCACGTATTTGTGATTGCCCACATTCCTCCGTGGACAGACCAATTTTTTCTATCCTATTTCTATGTTTACAACCTGCTGATGAATGATTTTAAGGTGAGTTTAAGCATTCATGGCCACCATCATGATCCTTATGAGTATAAAAACGACACACTACCTGATGAAATTAGCATCGGGCCTAATCTGGTGATCGGAGCCCCACAAAAAAATGTTTACCGTAAAGTGAAGGTGCTGGCTGACACCGTATTATTTGAAACCATCAACTTTGTGGAATGAAGAAAATACTTATCCTGATTGTGCTTTTACTTTTATTGCTTGGCGGAAAAGCTTTCGCACAGGAAAAAACGCGTGGCATCATTCCCGATTATATCAACCTGCAATTTGCCGGAAACATCGGAGCCTTGTCCGCCGGAGCCGGATATTACCTCAATCCTGCTAACAGCCTTGCTTTGGATGCCATCTATGGTTTTTCGCCTGCCTATCGAACCGGAAAAGCCATTCACAATATTGTTGTTCGTCTCAATTACAGGCCTTTTAATTTTGGCCTAAATGATGCCTTGAATCTTAAACCCTTTACAAGTTTTGCTGTGAGTCGCCAAATAGCTGACAACGATCGCACTTTTGTACGCTTGCCAAAACACTTTCCCGAAGGCTATTATGCTCCAAATGCTTTCAGGCTTCATTTTGATTTAGGCCTCAGTTTGCATAAAAAGTTTTCGCCCGAAAAACGCATTCGTGGAATGGAATTTTATTTGGCCACTACCACAAACGAGATGTATGTAACCTATTTTATCAACTCACGAGAGGTAGGCTTAGGTGATATTTTCAGCTTAGCCCTCGGAATCAAACTGATTTTATTTGAATAAAAAAAGCCGGACCAAGCCGACTTTTCAAATAAAAATTAAAACAAGCTATTTTTTCTGGCTTAACAGCTTGGCAGAGAGGTATTCTCTGTTCATGCGCGCAATATGCGATACAGAAATTTCTTTCGGACACTCTGCTTCACAGGCGTAGGTGTTGGTGCAGTTTCCAAAGCCCAGCTCGTCCATTTTTGCCACCATATTTTGAACACGTTCACGAGCTTCTATTTTTCCTTGGGGCAATACGGCAAGCTGCGATACTTTAGCAGCAACAAAAAGCATGGCACTGGCATTTTTGCAGGCAGCCACACAGGCACCGCAACCAATACAGGCCGCAGCATCCATTGCAGTATCAGCATCACGTTTTGGAATGGGGATGGCATTGGCATCGGGCACACCGCCAGTGTTGATCGAAACATATCCACCCGCCTGGATGATTTCGTCAAAAGCCGTACGATCCACCATCAAATCTTTGATAACCGGAAAAGGCTTGGCCCGCCAGGGTTCTATCACAATGGTTTCACCATCTTTGAACCGACGCATATGCATCTGACAAGTGGTGATGCCTTTGTCGGGCCCGTGAGGTCTTCCGTTGATGTAAAGGCTGCAGGCTCCGCAAATACCTTCTCGGCAATCGTGATCAAAGGCAACCGGATCTTCTCCTTTTCTAACGAGTTCTTCGTTTAAAACATCAAGCATCTCCAGAAAAGAAGCATCAGCAGAGATATTATGAACCTGGTATTCAACAAACTTACCTTTTTCACTGGCCGTAGCTTGTCTCCAGATCTTAAGTGTTAAATCCATTTTTTGCAGTTTTTGTGATGAATAATAGGCTTATTTATAGTTTC
The DNA here is from genome assembly GCA_002440975.1 of Bacteroidales bacterium UBA6229. Lineage (GTDB taxonomy): Bacteria > Bacteroidota > Bacteroidia > Bacteroidales > F082 > UBA5536. Next base: position 6,957 of record DJWN01000051.1, on the reverse strand, counting down.
GTTGTTTCACTTCGATAAACTCAAACACAAGCGGTTCCTTGTTCAGTTTGGGTTCTTTGTCGTCACCTGTAAATTCCCAGGCTGATACATAAGTGAAATTTTCATCATCGCGCAAGGCTTCACCCTCTTCGGTTTGATGTTCTTCGCGGAAATGACCGCCACAGCTTTCTTCGCGTAGCAAGGCATCACGAGCCATCAGCTCGCCAAGCTCCATATAGTCAGCAAGTCGTAAAGCTTTCTCCAGTTCGGGATTCACCATCTCATTCTTGCCTGGCACACGTACGTTCTTCCAAAATTCTGCACGAAGCTCCTGAATCATTTGAATTGCTTCCTCCAGACCTTCTTTGTTTCTGCCCATCCCAACATGATCCCACATGATCAGGCCTAACCTCCGATGAAAGGTGTCAACGGTATCTGTGCCATTGATCGAAAGCAGTTTTTCAATTCGCTCTTTTGCTTCTTTTTCTGCCTGTTCAAATTCAGGGAGATTAGTATCAAAACGTGGCACCCGGATTTGATCGGCGAGATAATTCTGAATGGTATAAGGCAACACAAAATAACCATCCGAAAGACCCTGCATCAAAGCCGAGGCCCCCAAACGATTAGCACCATGATCAGAGAAATTTGCTTCACCGGCAGCAAACAAGCCCGGAATCGTCGTCTGCAACTCATAATCCACCCAGATGCCGCCCATAGTATAATGCACGGCAGGATAGATCATCATAGGAGTTTCATAAGGATTTTCATCCACAATCTTTTCATACATCTGGAAAAGGTTTCCATAACGTGCCTCTATCACATGTTTGCCCAGCCTTTTGATGGCATCTTCAAAATCAAGATACACAGCCAATCCGGTTGAACCAACACCATAACCCGCATCACAGCGTTCTTTGGCAGCCCGGGAGGCCACATCGCGAGGCACCAGATTTCCAAAAGCAGGATAACGCCGCTCAAGATAATAATCGCGGCGGTCTTCCGGGATTTCTGTTGGTTTGAGCTGTCCCTTTTGAATCTTTTCGGCATCATCTTTATGCTTAGGCACCCAGATGCGGCCATCGTTACGCAAACTTTCGCTCATCAAAGTGAGCTTGCTTTGGTAATCTCCATGCACCGGAATACAGGTAGGATGAATCTGCGTGAAAGAGGGATTGCCAAAGAAAGCCCCTTTCTTATATACTTTCCAGGCGGCACTTCCGTTGGAAGCCATCGCATTGGTCGAAAGGAAAAAGACATTGCTATAGCCGCCCGTAGCAATAACCACTGCATGAGCACTGTGACGTTCTATCTCGCCAGTGATCAGATTCCTGACGATAATACCACGGGCACGGCCTTCTATCACAACCAGTTCGAGCATTTCGCGACGCATAAACATTTTCACGCTTCCCTTTTTGATTTCCTTGCTCAACGCACTGTAGGCACCCAGCAAAAGCTGCTGTCCGGTTTGTCCGCGGGCATAAAAAGTACGTGAAACCTGCGCACCGCCAAAAGAACGATTATCTAACAAGCCTCCATATTCACGCGCAAAAGGCACTCCTTGTGCCACACACTGGTCGATAATATTGTTGCTCACCTCGGCCAGCCGATAAACATTGGCTTCGCGGGCACGATAGTCGCCACCTTTAATGGTATCATAAAACAAACGATAGATGCTGTCGCCATCGTTGGGATAGTTTTTGGCCGCATTGATTCCGCCCTGTGCGGCAATACTGTGCGCACGCCGCGGGCTGTCGTGAATGCCAAATACTTTTACATTGAAACCCATCTCGCCAAAGCTGGCTGCTGCCGATGCTCCGGCCAATCCGGTGCCAACCACAATAATATCAAGTCGGCGTTTGTTGGACGGATTCACAAGATTTTGATGAGCTTTATAATTTGTCCATTTCTCTGCTAAAGGACCCTGAGGTATTTTTGCGTCTAATTTTGCCATAGCTGTATCTGCTTAGAAGGAGAAGTAAATAACCAGAGGAATTGCAATAAATCCGAGCGTTACCAGAATGGAAAACACTGTGCCCAGACCTTTGATAAAAGGTGTGTAGCGCGAATGATTCAATCCGAGCGACTGAAAAGCCGATTGAAAGCCATGCTCCAGGTGAAAACCCAGCAACAGGATTGCAATTACATAAAAAATCACATAGCCCCCATCGCTGAAAAGCATAACCACCAACTGCCCCAGATTCTCATACGTGCCTGAATCGTAGGTGATGGAATCGATATGACCAAACTTTGCCTTTACAAAAAAATTAGCGAAGTGAATGATCAGAAAGATGAAAATTATGGCTCCGGTATGAATCATAAACTTCGAAAAGTATGACTGCTCCGAGGAGCCTTTCCGCTCATATCGAACCGGTCGCGCTACCCAGTTTTGGATTTGTAACACCACACCCAGAATGATGTGAAGGATAAACCCAAAAAACAGCACATACTGAAATGTCTGTATCAATGGGTTTGTGGCCATGAAATGAGCTGCCTGATTAAACAACTCAAGGCTTTTGTCGAAAAGGATCAACAAATTAATCAGTAAATGAACAACCAAAAAACTGGTCAGGAACAAGCCTGCCAGCGACATAATAATCTTTTTGGCGACAGATGAATACGTTACAGTTTTGCTCATAATGCTTTGTTTGGTTGAAAAACAAATGAACCATTCATTTTGGTCAAAAAGGTAAAAAAACTACCTTTGTGAAGTTGAGTTAACAAATGTAGGGATATATTTGCTTTTGTAAATATGAAAATTCCCGAAACTTTTTATTTAGACAGATTCTAATTTATCACTGATGCGTTATCCTCTAATTTCCAATACCTTTTTCAAACATAACAGAAAAAAGTTTTCCGGCCTTTTACCCAAGGATAGTCTGGCAGTGTTTGCTGCTGCCGCTAAAATGCCACGAAATGGCGATCAGTTTTTCCTTTACCGGCAACAATCCGACTTTTATTATCTCACCGGCATCGAAGCCGAAAATGCATTTATGATACTTTATCCTGACTGCCCTATACCAGAACTTCGCGAAGTGCTGTTTATCGAAGCCTACAATCCGGTAAAAGCCACCTGGGAAGGACATATGCTCAATCAACAAGAGGCTATATATATAAGTGGTGTAAAAACAATAAGAAAAGATGATCAATTCGAAGCCACTTTGCGCGAGCTGATGCACAGCGCACAGGCAGTATATCTGAATCAAAACGAATATCCAAAGTTTCATACAGCCATTGCAGATAATAACAAATTGATCGCTGAAAAAATCAAAGCAGCATATCCCCTGCACACTTATATGCGTGCTGCCCCGCTGCTCGAAGGCTTGCGTGTGGTAAAATCCGATACAGAAATTGAACTCATCCGCAAAGCTGCCGCTATCACCGGAAAAGCATTCCGAAGGGTTTTAAAATTTGTGAAACCCGAAAAGTATGAATTTGAAGTGCAGGCCGAGATTGATCATGAATTTACCATCAACAGAGCTACGGGCCATGCCTACGCTCCTATTATTGCTGGCGGCATCAACAGCTGTGTGTTGCACTATACCGAAAACGAGCACAAACTTGAGACAGGCGATTTGCTCTTGTTTGATTTTGGTGCTGAATATGCCAACTATGCGGCTGATATGAGCCGTACCATTCCTGTGAACGGGAAGTTTTCTGAACGCCAAAAAGCCTGTTACAACGCCGTTTTGCGTGTTCTAAAAAAAGCCATTAAACTGTATGTGCCAGGCAGTACTATTGATCAGATCAACAAAGCTACCTGGAAAATGATGGAAGAGGAAATGATCGGGCTGGGCCTGTTCACTGCAGAAGAAGTAGAAAATCAGCATCCAGAATCGCCCCTTTACCAGAAATACCTGATGCATGGCGTGGCACATCATATAGGGCTGGACGTGCATGATCCGGGGCTCAGGCATCAACCCCTAAAGGCGGGAATGATTATCACCTGCGAACCGGGCATTTACATCCGGGATGAAAAAATTGGCATCCGGCTCGAAAATGACATACTTGTCACCAATTCAGAACCCGTTGATCTGATGGCAGATATCCCTGTTGAAGCAGATGAAATAGAAGAACTTATGCAACATAATTATTAATCTAAAAATACCGAAATATGTTTCAGAAAGAAGTGTATGCCGAAAGGCGTTTCAAACTCAAACAAGAACTCAGCAAGGGCCTGGCAATTTTCATGGCCAATCAGGAAGCTGCATTTAACTATCCTGCCAACACTTATGCTTATCGCCAGGACAGCCATTTCTCCTATTTCTTTGGCCTCAATCACCCTGGTTTTGCCGGCGTGATAGACTTTGAAAATGGCAATGAGATCATCTTTGGCGATGATGTTGACATTGACGACATCATCTGGATGGGGCCCCAACCATCGATAAAAGAACAAGCTGCAAAAGTAGGTATCGGCGAAACCTATTCCTATTCAAAACTTGAGGATTACCTTGCAAAAGCAAGCAAAGCCGGCCGTACCATTCATTATCTGCCGCCTTATCGTGGTTCGATGATGATCACACTAGGTCAGCTACTTAATATCCCCGCCACAGAAGTAAAAGCCAAAGCCAGCCTCCCGCTGATCAAGGCAGTTGTAAAACACAAAGAAATAAAATCGGATATAGAAGTAGCCGAGATCGAAAAAGCCGTAGATATCGCCTGGCTGATGCACACCACAGCCATGAAAATGGCAAAGCCCGGCATGATCGAACAGGAAATTGCAGGTACCATCGAAGGCATTGCGCTGGCACATGGCGGCCCTGTTTCCTTTCCTGTAATCCTGAGTGTTGACGGACAAACCCTTCATAATCACCACCACCACAACGTCCTCAAAGAAGGCCGGATGCTGGTAGTGGATGCCGGAACAGAAACACAGACCTTGTATGCCAGCGACATCACGCGTACAACACCTGTGGGCGGAAAATTCAGCACACGTCAAAAAGAGATTTATGAGATTGTACTCAAAGCCAATCTGGATACCATCGCTGCCATCAAACCCGGAATCACCTACCGCGAAGTGCATTTTCTGGCTGCACGCATCATTACCGATGGGCTCAAAAATCTTGGGCTGATGAAAGGCAATACCGATGATGCTGTTGCTGCCGGCGCACACACCTTGTTTCTGCCACACGGCCTGGGTCATATGATGGG
>DJWN01000051.1:0-1826 GCA_002440975.1 Bacteroidales bacterium UBA6229 | reverse complement strand
AAACGATCGAGCCAGTTTGGCACCGCTTATCTTCGTCTGGGCAAAAAACTAAAACCCGGCTTTGTTCTGACCGATGAGCCCGGCATCTATTTTATCCCTGCCCTGATCGATAAATTCAGAAGCGAAGGTCTCTTCAAAGACTTTGTGAATTACGATAAGGTGGATACATACAAAGATTTTGGCGGGATACGCATCGAGGATGATATCCTGGTAACAGAAAATGGCAATCGTGTGTTGGGTCGTCCCATCCCAAAAACCATTGCCGAAGTAGAAGCCACCTGTGCCGAAGCACGCGAATGGCTTAAAATTCCGGGAGTTTTCTAGCTGACCAAATATTTTTGATAACTGAGAAGCTGATTAGATTGACTACTAATTTAATCAGCTTTTCCATTTTTGTAAAAGCGACACCAGCTCAAAAATATCAGTACAGTTCAGTACAAACTTTATCCTAACTTTGTTCGCTATTCTTTGTAGTCTTTCATAAGCAAACAGAACATTCCAAAATGAAAACCATCAACTATAATCAAAAACAAATTGCCTACCACATAACAGGGGCCGGCCAATGCCTGATACTGGTTCACGGCTTCCCGATGGACAGCAGGGTTTGGAAAAATCTTACAGCACCACTTGCCGAACATTTTTGCGTGATAACCATAGATCTGCCCGGATTTGGCCAATCAGAAATGCTGGCCGACCGGCACGATATGAGCCTGATGGCCGGTGTGCTTGCTGCAATTCTTCAGGAAGAAAACATTACCCAGTGTGTTGTAGCAGGGCATTCAATGGGAGGCTATGTAGGCCTTGCTTTTGCAGCTGCATATCCTGAAATGTTGCGTGGCCTCGCACTGCTTCATTCGCACGCTGCTGCTGATGATGGAAACGCACGTGAGCAGCGAAACCAAAACATACTGAAGGTTTCTAAAGATAAGAAAACCTATCTCGAAGGCTTTGTTGATAGTCTGTTCGATCCGGATTTCCTGCAGCAAAACCCGCAATCAGCAGGCTTTATAAAAGACATCACGCAGAGCCAGGACGAAAAAGCAATTGTTGCTGCCTTAGCCGGAATGCGCGAACGCGAAAGCCATATCGATCTGCTCGCACAAATCAATGTACCGGTACTTTTTGTTTTGGGCAAAAGCGACAGCCGTATGCCGCTTGTGAAAATTATGGCGCAAGCCGTTCTTCCGGCACATGGAGAGTTGCTGATGCTAAAGGGTGTTGGGCATATGGGTTTTCTGGAAGCACCTCTAATCGTACAGCATACGCTTCAGTCATTTGCCGAACGCTGTCATTTGAAATGAAAGATCAAGCCTGACTATTACCTGAATATGAATCCCACTGGCGCAGATTTGCCTGCACTGAGCCTACTTGCAGCAGGCAGGCCTGTCGAAGTGTAATCGGTGTCAGTGCAATTAGTTTCAAATTTCATGATTTCTACTCATATATCAAAAATAATCAATTTTCGTAAATATCACACAAACATTTTATTCACAGTTATGTAGCTTTACAAAAGAATATATCGGATACGGATTGCACTTCGGCAAGCTCAGCCCAGGCAATTCCGCACCAGCCAGGGGTATTGTTTTGTCAGTTGGCCCCGCAAGTTTCATAAATGGATTTCCATCAATCCAAACTTTAATTTCATATCCATCAATATTCACTGTAGCTTCGTGAATATCAATTCTAACTTCGTCGGACAGGTTGTAAAAGAAATCACCTAATGTAGGCCATCACAAAAGCCCCGGTAACAGTGCCATTAGCAAACCTGCCTGTGTTGCCACTTCGGCAGGCAGGTTTTCCTCCGCCTAAAGCCTCTGCCGTGCCGC
>DJWN01000129.1 GCA_002440975.1 Bacteroidales bacterium UBA6229 | reverse complement strand
TTAACAATTTCTATATCTTCCGGATGCACTAATCCTGTATCGAGTGGTATTTCGTTTGGGAAATTTCCATCAGCATTTGGGAACCAATACAAAGAATTGTTGAGCAGCGAAATTCCTGCAATATCATTCCAGCCATCCTGATTCAGATCACCTGCTGCCACACATTAAGGTGTATCAATATTGGTTGTAAGTATAATTTGTTCACCAAAGCTTTCCTGACCGGTATTGAAGAATACAGAAATTTTATCGTTGTTATGATATTTTTGTGAAGTGATCAAATCCTTGAAACCATCGTTGTTCAGATCGGCTGCCACAATCTTGGTAATCCCAAATACATCGGGGTCTATCACTTGTGGTGGATCGAATTGGGCAAATGATTAATAATTAATACAAAGCAGTAAAAATGAGCCGAATAGAATTTTCATGACAGGAAGACAATTGATTTTGTCCTCACAATATATACGAATTGATTAATACGTATTTGTTTTTTTTGATATCATTAACAGTTTTTAATTGAAAGTCGTGATTGAGCATTGATTGATCATCAGGCTATTTGCAGTGCTTAAAGCTTTGGCTGGTAAATCTTTGAATACTGCAAAATTTTCAGCTTTCGCAAAATACTATTGCAATTTGAGAAGTCATTTCATCCTCAAAATGAAGAAAAACACTTCCGGGCAATATTTGTTGTTGTTAGGCTCAGCAGAATCAGTTGGCTAAAACAAACTAAACTTCACATAGCGTTTTGGATTTGCTTTGATGTCTTCGAGTAGGTTGTTAAGTGCTTCAGAAGAATGTTGAAGACCAAGATAGAGCGAGTCGTTCTGCATGAGTTTGCCCATAGTGCCTTGTCCCTGATTGATACCGGCAATTAGCAGGTTAATTTCGGCCAGGGCAATTTTCGCTTCGCGGATGCTTCCGGCCACATCAGCCACGGCAAGTGAATCGCTAAAGCTGGCAATATTATTAATGATACGGTCAATTTCGCGGGTGTTGTGTTCCAGATTTTGAGTTATCATTTCAACATTGTAGAGGATGGCGGCTATCCTGTTACGTTCTTCCACTACCATCGAATCAATATTGGCAGTAGTGCTTTCAACGTTTTTAAATGTATTGCTGATGTTTTGCAGACTGCTCATGATATTTTCTTTGGCATTCTCGTTCAGAATGGCTTGTAAGGCCACCATAACGGAATCAACGGATGAAAGCAGGCCTTCGGCTTTATTTTTGAGTGGTGCAACCTGTGCGTTTACTTCTTCCATCAGGCTGGCTTCGATCGAGCTCATCAAAGTGTCGCCGCTTTGGAGTTTGACGGTAGAATTACCCAGCTGAAGATCAATAGCTTTTGATCCCATCAGGTCGGAGCTGAAGATACGTGCCACGCTGTTGGATGGTACAGGAAAATCGGTGTTGATCGAAATCTCAACGATGATGTTACCATTCATGGCCGGATCGAAATACAAATCGCTTACCTGACCTATACGTAAACCATTGATAACAACCGGATTGGCTTTTATCAATCCGTTTACCTCAGCATAACGGGCATAAAAAACGCGATCCTTTTTGAATACGTCTTTTCCTTTTAAAAAATTAAAGCCCCATACAAATAACAACAAGGCTGAAATAAATGATAAGGCCACTAAATAAGGTCGTTTTGCTTTCACTTTATTGGTGTTTTGAGGTCATTTCTTTTGATTATTGTAAACAAAGATACAATCTTTTAAACTATCAACTGCTTGGCGGTCACCTATTGTTTGTTAGCTTTAACGCCTCTTCGTTGCTGATGCGTTTGTTCTGATAAAAGGCAGCAACAAAGGCATCCCGAAAGCCCTTTTGTTTCATCAATGCCTGATGATTTTGGGCATCCTGCAGTTTAAGAAAAGCTCCACTGGTATATTTATACAAGCCATTATGTTCATAACTGTACAGATTGGAAATATTTTTTAACCGGTGATCCGTAGCAGCCAGGGCTCTTGGGCTGGTCATAAACTGAACCCTGTAAATCACCTGTTCAGTTGTCGTAATTATTTTGTTATCAGCAGTATTTGCAGGTTCTTCAAGTGGAAAATCCGGAGTTAGGATGGCGCGTTGTTCGGCTGTGAGTTGTGGAGGCAAAGTATTTTCGCGCTCATATTCCTGTTTAAATTCTTTAAATGCCCTGTAGATTGCCGAAGCCATATAAACTTTTCCTTCTTCCGACAGCAGAAATGTTTCTTCTTTTTGATTGGAAATAAATCCCAGCTCAACCAGTACACTGGGCATAGTGGTACGATAAAGCACCAAAAATCCGGCTTGCTGCACACTTCGGTCTTTGCGGCCAACGCGTGTTGTAAACTGTTCCTGGATTTTTTGGGCCAGCAAAATACTTTGGTTTTTGTATTCGCTTTGGTATAGCGAAAGCGCAATATATGCTGCGGTGCTGTTTGGATCGAAGCCGCCATACTCGTCATCGGCATTTTCTTCGTAAAGGATGGCGGCATTTTCGAGCTTGGCCACTTCCAGATTGGCCTGGCTTCGGTGGTCGCCCATCACAAAGGTTTCGGCACCGTAAACGGAAGTGGTTTTTACAGAATTGCAATGGATAGAAATAAAAACATCAGCATTGTTTTGGTTGGCAATGGCCGCCCGGCGATGCAATTCCACAAACTCATCCTTGGTGCGTGTGTAAATTACCTGTACATCAGGCAGATATTGCTTAATATAATTCCCTGTTCGCAAGGCAACATCCAGCACTATGTCTTTTTCTTTCGAACGTCTTCCAATGGCACCCGGGTCTTTGCCTCCATGTCCGGGATCAATCACAACTGTGCGGATTTTGCTCCCCCTTTGTGCCAAGGTGCTTGCCGGTACGCTAAAAAACATCAGGATCACAACAAAAACAACTGTCCATCGTTGAATCACTATACGTTGGGTATTCGCTTTTTGAAAGTATATTTGCAAGCTGTAATTCATAAGGCAAATTTAACCAGATTCATAACATTGTTGGTATCAAAATCACATCCTTTTATCACTAATGCCTTTAGCTATTTGCTTGTTGTGCTGTTTTTGCTTTTTTCGCTGAGTGCAGTATCCAAAGCAGCAGTGCCTTCAAATAACGCATATGCAGGGTTTTTCGTATATCCCGATACGTTGCGACCGGATTCGCTGATTCAGGCTGGCATCTTGAAACGTCCTGACACCTTAAAGTTGAATCTTGTTCGTGATACCTTAAATTTTCCTGACTCATTGGATTACAATGCTGACAGCCTGGATGATCAGTCAGAATTGCCGGTGATGACGCTAAACGACAGCCTTGCAAAGCGCGACACTACTGCAAAAAGCACAAAACCAAAAACCGCCATTGACTATAAAGTGGAACGCTCGGCACGCGATTCTATCATTCAGGATATACGAAACCAGAAGGTTTACCTCTATGGTGATGCTGTTGTGATTTATGGAGATATCAAGCTGGAAGCCGCCTATATAGAAGTAAATTTTGAACGTAATGAAGTGTTTGCCCGTGGAGTGCCTGATTCAACAGGGAAACTCGTCGGGACGCCTGTTTTTACGGAATCAGGCCAAACTTTTGAAGCCAAAGAGATGACCTATAACTTCAATACCAAACGTGGCTTGATAAGAAGTGTATTTACTGAAGATGGGCAGGGATTTTTGCATGGTAATGTGGTAAAGAAAATGGATAACGATAATATCAATATCCGCTCCGGATCCTACACCACCTGTAACAACAAAGAGCATCCGCATTTTGAGTTTAAGTTTCGAAAATCGAAGGTAATACCTGATAAAAAGATTGTTACAGGTCCGGCTTATCTGGCCATCGAAGGTGTGCCAACGCCAATAGCAGTACCTTTCGGGCTTTTTCCAAACAATCCCGGTCAGCGATCGGGCGTGGTGATTCCAACCTATGGCGAATCGTCAAACAGAGGCTTCTACTTTGAAAATGGCGGTTTTTATTGGGCAATCAGCGATTATGTTGATCTTAATCTATTAGGTGATATCTACACCCGTGGAAGCTGGGCGATTAAACCAACCATGCGCTATACCAAACGATACAAATACAATGGTATGTTTAATACCAGTTATGCCATCAATATCACCGGTAACGAAGGATCTACAGATTATCGCAAAAGCCGCGACTTCAGAATCAGATGGACGCACAGGCAGGATGCCAAAGCACGACCTGCCGGACGTTTTAGTGCTGACGTGTTTATCGTGAGTTCCAATTTCAATACCTTTAATCCGGTAACCACAGAAAATTACCTGAGCAACGAATTCAAATCCAGTATTGCCTACCAAACCAATTGGGACAACAAATATTTCCTGACTTTGAATGCAAGTCACCGGCAGAACACCAAGACTAAAATGGTGGATGTTACCCTTCCGGAAATGACTTTTTCGGTCAACAGACTCTATCCATTGAAACGTGAAAATCCCGTAGGACGTAGCAAATGGTACGAAGAGCTGAATATCAGCTACAATATGAATGCACGCAACAGCCTTAGCCTGCCCGATAGTATGATCTTTCAATCTGATGCCCTCTCGAAGATGCAAAATGGTATTCAGCATATTTTACCTTTGAATTTACCGCTCAAGGTGTTTAAATATTTCACCCTGACCAATTCAGTAAGGATAACCGACCGGATGTATTTTGATTATAAAAAAAGGAGCTGGAGCAACGACACCTTGTTTAGGGACAACGATACCATTGTAGGTTATTTGAAAACTGATACTATCAAGGGGTTTAATAATGTGGTTGATTTCAATCTCTCTACCAGCCTCACCACCAAGCTATACGGTATGGTAAGTTTTAAGAAAGGCCCCATCCGGGCTATCCGACATGTAATAACGCCACAAATTGGCTTTACCTATACACCTGCTTTTAGTGATCCGTATTGGGGTTATTACGACAGCTATATCAACGGTGAAGGAGAGGAGCAGCTTTACTCTAAATACGACGGTGCCATCTATGGCTCACCACCCAAGGATAAATCGGGGCAGATTAGCTTTGGTTTTAGTAATAACCTCGAAATCAAAGTGCCTTCGCGAAAAGATACGATCACCGGAATGAAAAAAGTGGTGCTTATCGAGGAACTTTCTGTTAGGGGGAGCTATGATTTGGCGCGCGATTCACTTAATTTTTCCTACATCACCTTAAGTGGCCGAACCAAGCTGTTCAAAAACCTGAATATACAGTACAGCAGTAGCTGGGATCCGTATGTTTTAGATTCGGCAGGCCGACAGATCAACCGTTTTGAATGGGATGAAAATAAACGTCTGTTGCGAAAAACCCAATCCAGCTGGAACTTTAGTTTGAACTGGAATCTGCGACAGCAGGATTTTGCCAAAGACAAAAATAAAGGTGCAGCCGCCACCACAGAACCGAAAGACGATTTGCTGAGAGATTCGCCTTTTGGCAGCGAAGAAGAACTGGCCGAGATCAACCGAAATCCGGATGACTACATCGACTGGACGGTTCCCTGGTCGCTTTCGCTCAATTATACGCTCCGCTATACCAATCGCTTGAGCTATCTTGATTTTGTGAGATCAGATGAAAAAAAGATCGTACAAAACCTGGGCGTTTCAGGTGAGGTAAATATTACTCCCAAGTGGAAGTTCACCTTCAGAACAGGATGGGACTTTGATGCGAACGATCTTTCTTATACCTCGATAAACATCTACCGCGATCTGCATTGCTGGGAAATGCGTTTTAGCTGGATACCACTAGGAATGCGCAAAAGCTGGAACTTCTCTATCAACGTAAAAGCTTCGGTGCTGCAGGATCTCAAACTCAACAAGAAAAAAGACTTCAGGGATATTTAGCAAATTACTCTATCTGCTTGAAATATTCATTCAACAATTGTTGTGCAGCCACATAAGCTGTAAGCCTTTGTTGTTTTACGGCCTTTTCCATCTCAGGAAGCTGTTTATGGAGGTCAGAATTTTCATAAAACCTGCGTTTAAGTGCTTCATCTATCGTGTCGTACATCAGTTGTACGTCCTGTTGCGTACGTTTGTGCAACAGATAGCCGTTGGTTTTGATGGTTTGGATATGGCTGGTTATCATTTTCCATACCTCAGCAATACCTGTTTGTTGTGTTGAAGAACAGGTGAGCACCTTGGGTTCCACCCCTGATTCGGAAGGCGGGAAAAGATGTAAGGCACTTTCGCATTCGGCTTTGGCCCTGTTAGCTCTGGCAATATTGTCGCCATCAGCTTTGTTCACTACAATACCATCAGCCATTTCCATGATGCCTTTTTTGATGCCTTGTAGTTCGTCGCCTGCACCACTGATCAGGATGAGCAGGAAAAAATCCACCATGCTGTGCACGGCAGTCTCAGATTGACCAACGCCAACAGTCTCAACAAAGATATTATCGAAGCCGGCAGCTTCACAAAGGATGATGGTTTCGCGGGTTTTACGAGCCACACCACCCAGCGTGCCCGAAGAAGCAGAAGGCCTGATGTAGGCATTTGGGTGTGCCGAAAGTTGCTCCATGCGGGTTTTGTCGCCCAGTATGCTTCCTTTTGATCGCTGGCTGCTGGGGTCAATGGCCAGCACGGCAACTTTTTGGTTTTGTTCGCAAAGCAATACCCCTAGTGCTTCAATAAAAGTGCTTTTTCCGGCACCTGGTACACCGGTAATACCCAATCGAAGTGCCTTACCCGAATGCGGAAGACATGCAGCGATAATTTGTTGGGCTATTTCCTGATGTGCTTGTAGATTACTTTCAATCAGTGTAATGGCTTTGCTAAGCAAGACCATATCTCCACTTAAGATCCCATCGATGTAAATCTGTAACGGAAGTAACTGCTGCTTGCGGTTTTTCAGCCTTTCAATAGCAGCATTATTAAGTGATGCGGGTTGTTCTATGCCGGCATTTACCTTTAAGGCACTTTCTTTGGTGGGTTTTTGATCTTTCATAGAGCAAATTTTCTGGCTACAAAGTTAGCTTAAAGCTGTGTAAACAGATAGGAGGCTGCAATTGTCTTTGTTCGCTTAGGGTGCTAATATCATTAGATTAGGTGGTGATTGTTGATTTTTGGATGGAAGGGGTGTTTGAGGGGTTGGGCATTTTGAAGTGCTTTCCTTTAAATTTACAAGTGCTTTTGATACGAGGTGAAACGGTCGAAACCAATGAATGTCAAATGTTTTATATACATTGTTGAACTAAATCCCGCTCTCGC
>DJWN01000069.1 GCA_002440975.1 Bacteroidales bacterium UBA6229 | reverse complement strand
GGTTCTGGCTCGTCCAGGTTAGGCTTATTAGCCGGATCAACAGCCCATTTTCCATCAATGATAAATTTGTAGGTATGTTTGCCGGGGCTGAGTTTCAGGCAGTGAATCCAGCCGCTATCAACCCTTTGCATGAGTGTTTGCATGGTGTTCCAGTTATTGAACGATCCGGCCAGCATCACTTTTTCGGCAGTACTACAGCACCTAAGAAGAAGCAGTATTCGTCGTCAATGGCATTAAAAGCAGTTTTATCAATAAGTTGGTTTACCCCGTACAGGGCAGCTAAACCAGGCTGGTAGCCAATATTTTGTTTAAGAAACTCATCCTGAATAAGTTGTGTAATAAATGGGAGTATTTCTTTTTCAGCAGACAGGGCCTTCGAAATCAGGACTTTCTCGTTGGAGAGCGGGATTACTAGCCAGGCTGTACTGTCGTTGATAAAACGGAAATTCTGTTGAAAGAGGTGTTGTGCAACCAGCGAATCGAGGTCGTATTGTTGCACAAATTTGTCTTGCTCATCGGGGCTCATACCCAGCTTAACGATCAGTTCGAAACGTCCGTTTTTGAATGCGTGCGCCTTCAAAGTCGTTTTGTGCCAGCAGTTTAAGGCTTAGAAAAAATGCCAGGAATAAGAATCGGTATTGCTTCATGGCTTTTCGTTTTTATGAAAGTAAATGCCCAGCTGTCTTTTTTTGAGGTTGAAATGAAAAATCCCCTGCTCAAAGAAAGCACAGCCTAACATACCATCAACCGATACCCCCAAGGCATCGTTCATGGCATTTAGATTCGTAACGATAGTTTACATCCCGTTAAGTGAAATATCACCAATTTTAAAATCATTCATCACGCCAAAAAATACCTCAGTGCTTCATTGTCCTGAGCCATGCAGCGTGCTTCTTTTGGTGATGGTTTTCATAATCTTATCGGGCAGGTAGTTGTGCAGTACATTTACTTCGGCACCGGTATTGAGGCAAAAAGTGTGACGCTTGTTGCTAATTCGGCCTTCGATAAAGTAAATCTCGCTGTAGTTGTACATTGGCAATTCCAGGTCGGGCTTAACAACCGGATGCGGGCGCAGGCGATTGCCGGAAGCATCGAGCCTGTAAAGTTCGATCAAATTTTGCCGTAAGTTGATCACCACTTCAAAACCCCGAAACAGGCTCAAGCCAAAGAAGCCAATTATTTTGGTTTGTCGCGCCGCTTCCAGATGACCCAGATCGGCCAGATCGGCTTGTATGTTTTCAAAGAATACTTCATCAAATTGTAAGGATTTAATTCTTTTTTGGCTTAACTGTTCTACCCGACCGGTTATTCCTCCGGTTTGGTAGCCTTTTTTCGGCCGTCCGTCTCTGAAATAGATGCTGTTTAGCACCAGACCCGATGCACCAGAATCCAGAATGAGGCTGCCCGATACACTGTCGGCCAGCGCATCCAGCAAGATCAACTTTCCGGTTCGTTTGATGGGGATAGTCAGACTTTCGAAATCGCTTATTGTTTCAAAACCAAGTTGTTGATCGGGTTGGGAATCTGAAAGTATCACCGTCCAGTCATTTTTTTCATCCCCGGAGGAAATTCTTTCTGCCCTCACATTTCTTTAGAAAGCAAACAAAAGAATAACAAGATAAATAATGCTTTTAACAGTCATAAACCGCATTAGGATGATACTCACAAAAGTAGGGTAATTCTTATCAATTTGTTTATGACAGGCGAAATTTTTTATTCAGTGTGAAACACTTAACAATAGCATTTACAAAGGGTTATCTGTTATAAATCAGTGTTTTCTGTCACAGATGGATGGGCTGATCTATTTTTTGTTTGCCAGATTTCCGTATTATTGCAGCTTTGTAAAAGAATCACTGTTGTCCGGTAAAAAAATAACGTAAGAACGCTCAATCGCTTTAATTATGCCGTCCCGTACGTACGGGACGACATAATATTTTTACCGGACAACAATGTAAAAGAATCAAAAATCGCATTATGACTGCACAAATCCTTTTTGCGCTGAGTTTGCTGATCACCCTGGCAGTATTTGCTTTTACCATGCGGAGGATCTTTTTCAATTTCAGATACACCAAAAAGAAAAAGCTGACTGACTATCCTGCGCGTATCAGGGAAACCTTTAAAGTGGCAATTGCACAACAAAAAATCTTCCGGCATCCGGTGATGGGATTTGTCCATGCCTTGGTTTTCTGGGGTTTTATGGTGATCCTGTTTGGCAGCATCGAGATGGTCGTTGACGGGCTTTTCGGCACGGAGAGAAGTTTTGCTGTGCTGGGATGGTTTTACGATTTTCTGATGGCTACGGGAGATGTGTTTGCAGCTATTATTGCAATCTCAATCCTGATTTTTATGTTCAGGAGGATCTTCCTGCATGTGAAGCGTTTTTATGGTCCTGAGATGAAGCCGGTGTCCAAAGCTGATGCCAATCTGACTCTTTCTTTCATTCTCTTGCTGATGTTGAGCCTGTTAGGGATGAACGCCTTTTATCTGCTTGAAATGCACAATACCGGGCAGTCTTTTGAGGGTGTTTTTCCGGTGAGCCAATCGCTGGCTGATCTTTTTGTTGGGATGTCCGATAAGGGTATTATATTCTGGCATCATTTCAACTGGTGGTTTCATATATTGCTGATCTTTATTTTTGCTAATGTTTTACCATACAGCAAGCACTTTCATGTGTTTATGTCGGTGCCTAATGTGTTAGTCAGCCGTATTGAGCCGCTTGGCAAAGTAGATAATATGGACAGCATCACCAAAGAGGTAAAACTGATGCTTGATCCTGCTGCACCAATGGATGCCGGGGGAGAGGAAACTGTGGAGAAATTTGGAGTGTCGGATGCCAACGATATAAACTGGGTGAATTATATGAATGCCCTCAGCTGCACTGAGTGCGGACGCTGCACGGCTGTTTGTCCGGCCAATATCACCGGAAAATTGCTTTCGCCCCGAAAGATTGTGATGGACGTGAGGGCTCGCATGAAAGAGAAAGGTGCCGGACTGATGAAGGAAGGTGCTGCTTTTGATGATGGAAAATCGCTGATAGGTGATTATATCTCAGAGGAGGAATTGTGGGCATGCACCATGTGCAATGCATGCGCCCAGGAATGTCCGATCAATATTAATCAGCCTTCGCTCATCCTTGATATGCGCCGCTACCTGGTGCTGGAACAATCCAAAGCACCTTCGGGATTGAACACGGCCTTTACAAATATTGAAAACAATGGTGCTCCCTGGCAGTACTCGCCCGAAGATCGTATGAACTGGGCCGACGAACTTTTCATAAATAAGCAAGCCTGAGAAATCAAGAAAAAACGAATCGATGACAAATACCGCTAATAAAATTAAAATTGAAGTACCGGTGATGGCTAATCTGGCAGCTCAAGGCCATAAACCTGAATGGCTTTTTTGGGTAGGCTCGGCAGGTGCTTTTGACGATCGCTATAAAAAGGTTACCCGTGAATTTGTGAAACTACTTACCTTTCTGGGCATTGATTATGCCGTTTTGGGGATTGAAGAATCCGACAGCGGCGATGTGGCCAGGCGTGCAGGCAATGAAATGCTATTTCAGATGCAGGCTTTGCAAAATATAGAAATACTGAACGGATACGAAGTGAAAAAGATCGTGACCTGTTGCCCGCACGACTTTAACACCCTCAAGAATGAATATCCCGAGTTGGGCGGACATTATGAGGTGTGGCATCATTCGCAGTTTCTGGCCGAAAAGCTAAAAGCCGGCAATCTAAAAGGTATTTCAGAGGCTTTTGCTTCCAAAAAGATTGTTTTTCACGATCCCTGCTACCTGGGCAGGGGCACTGGCGAATATGAAGCTCCCCGTTCAGTTTTGGATGCCATTCCCTCCGAAAAGGTTGAGATGAAGCGCAATAGAAGCTTTGGTTTGTGCTGCGGTGCCGGCGGCGGACAAATGTTTAAGGAGGCCGAAAAAGGCGACAAGGAAGTGTTTATTGAACGCACCGAAGAGGCCATTGCTACCGGAGCTGATATCATTGCCACAGCCTGTCCGTTTTGTATGGTGATGATGACAGATGGCATCAAATACAAAAACCAGGAAGAGCGCATGAAGAATTACGATATTGCCGAACTGCTGAGTTTGAGCTTGGGGCTTTGAGAGGAAAGAATACCTTATTGATTAAGTTATATTTTGAGCGTCATTTTTTAAGGCTCCTAATGATTCTGGATTATAGCCCAAATTATTAAAGAATCAATAGCATTCTGGGCATAAATTATTCAGTTGCGCAGAGCAATTATCTTTCCAGCATTTATTAATCGACTTTCTGGCTGAAGTTTATCGAATTTATTAACAGCTTCGCCAATAATTCCAAGCTGTCTTTCAACTGCGCTTTACGTTTTGAAATCAGATTGATAGACTTGAAAGGTTTTTGTTGGTTCAATAAAATCGTTGATTAAGTCTATGGTTGAAATAATATCAGATAAATATTTTTTGTGTTGATCTGTCATAGTTTAATTGCTTTGTAGAGTCAATGCTTTTGGTCAGATAAGCATATTTGATCACACAGTACCTATTCGTCAGAAGGTACGTAATGATGAAACTATTTTTCATTTACAAATTCAATTGAGTTATAATTTTACTCAAACCTCAAACCCTCTTTTTCCAGTTGTTTTTTAAGTGAGCTCACAGCTTTGTTCAGCGATCGGACGTCTTTACCGAGTTCGGAAGAGGCTTGTTGCAATTGTGACAGAATCTTCAGACTATTGGCTAGTTGCCGGCCTGTATCCAGTAACAATTGATCGCTGGTTGAGGTGTGCCGCTGCCCATTATGCTGTTGCCATTCAAGCCATTGATTATAGGTCTCAACGGCATTGTTGTAGCTGGTGGTAGCCTGATTCAGCAGTTCGACCTCCCTATTGTAGCGCGAAATCTCGAGGTTGTCTGATAGGTAGTTGAGCCTTATATTCAGGGCTTCATGAGGAAAGTAATCGCGATGGATGCGCTGATACTCGGCCAGTATTTGATCCGTTCCATCAAGGGCGATATGAGTGGCTATTGAATCGGCAAAGTGAAAAGAGGCATTTGTTTTTTTGTTGTCAAATTTATGCAGGATAAAAGCCTGATGCGAAAGCGGCTGTTCGCTAAACTGCCAGATCGGATCGTAAGGCATATGTGTGTGACGCATCTGTTCGGGTTTTACCATAAAAAATGCCGGATCGAAACGGGCTTCATAGCGTTTATTAATAATTGAACCGGCTGCCCAGGTTGGGTCGAAAAGCATCCATTGGTTGTCAATTTTTGCGGCTACCCAGGCATGTGGTATTGGGCTTATCATTTGCCCTTGTCGGGTATAGCCACCAATGGTATAGGACTCTATATTAAGTAATTGCAGCACGCTGTCCATAATGCCTGCATAGCCTTCGCAAACACCTTTGCGCTGCTTAAAAGTACGCTCGATTATCATCTGCGGGCTTTCATTTCGTTTGCTTGCGCGCTGCCGGTAGGATTGCATATCGTAGGTGATGTTGTTGCCCAGCCACCAATAGAGGGCGGCTGTTTTGGCTTCATCCTGCAGGAAGTTTTGATCGATAAATTTAGCCAGATCTGCAATTTCCCTGAAAGCTGATTTCTCTGTCCTAAACGCGCTCTCAATACTGCTCCAATCAGGTGGATCATCTGCAAAGGCAAGATGAAATCCTGCCAAAAAGCCTAAAATCAAAAGAATATGCTGCCTTATCATAGCATAGAAACGTTGATTCAGCATGCTTATTTTTTTGCTTAAAAAGAAAAATCCCGACGAGTGCAATACTGCCGGGATTTAAATTATTTTGTATCAGTTGTTATTCAACCAGTACAGCTTCTTTAACCGCTTTATGCGCCTTTGCTGATTTTAATACCGGACGATCATTTACGATCACCATTTCATCAATCAGGTTTTGCGCTCCTGCAAATTTGTCGATAATCAGCATTACATACCGAATATCCACATTGATGGTGCGTTGCAGCTCTGGTTCAAAGGCGATGTCGCCACTCATGGCTTCCCAGTTGCCATCAAAAGCCAGACCTATCAACCGGCCTTTGGCATCGATCACCGGGCTACCGGAGTTACCGCCGGTGATGTCGTGTGTGGTAAGCATATTCACTGTCATACTGCCGTCTTTGTTGGCATACGGACCGTAGTCTTCTGTTTTAATAATTTCCTTTAACCGATCGGGCACTACAAATTCCCAGGTAGTTGGATCTTCTTTATCAAGAATGCCTTTGGTAGTAGTGATGAAATCATAATGAACAGCATCGGCAGGGAAATAATCTTCAACGGTTCCATAAGTTAGGCGAAGGCTGAAATTGGCATTGGGATAGTATTTTTTGTCAGGCTGCATCTGGCGCAAACCAGCCATAAACAAGCGATTGCCTTTATTGAGCTCATCGTAGGCATCACCGGTTTTGCTCATCATCTCGTTGTAGGATACAATGAATGCGCGAACCAGCTCAAAAGCAGGGTCTTTTAAAATGGTTTTTGCTTTTGGACTATTAAGCAATGCATTAACTGAGGATTCGGAGACAAATGTCGATTTTTTGAAAACATCAGCAGCGTATGCATCAAAATTACCTTTGTACTTGTCGGCTATTTCTTTCAGTGCTTCGGGTTGCTGATTGGCAGGAACATCTTTGTAATACAGCTGCATCATGCTTGCCAGCAAATTTTGGTCGATACCCCTGTCGTAGTTTTTAAAATGTCCTTCTAAAGAGGCTTTGAGGCGATCGGTTTGCTGAACGATTTCGGCCTCATCGGTTTTTTTATCTTCAAGCAGTTCAGCCAGTTTGTTAAAACGGTTGGCAAAGCCAAGGATTTCGGGGCCGCGCAATACGGCTTCCATCATATACCAGCGAGCCAGGTTGTATTCGCCTATTTTGTTATAAGCATTTTCGATCAATGGCAATGCTTCGCCATAAGTCGATTTCATTGCAGGGTTTTCAGAAAGCCATTGATTGAAATCGGCTTCGATCTGACGTTTTTTGTCGGCAACTTTCAGGCGTTTCAGGCCTTTGGTCTGGCCAATAAAATACTTCCAATAGTTGGCAGTTCCGGCATATTTGGAGGCATATTGCAGGCGGGTTTTTTCGCTGGCATCCATACCTTCGCGCATCACACGTAATTTTTCTTCACGGATTTTTACAATGGTCGGATTGCTTTCTTTTACGGCCATATCAACTCCCCATGAGGTGAGGTACCTGTCGGTGCTTCCGGGATTTCCGAGTATCATAGAGAAGTCGCCTTTTTCAATTCCGGCAATGGATATCGGCAAAAAATGACGGGGCTTGAAAGGTTTGTTATCAGGGCTGTAATCAGCAGGTTTATTATCCGGGCCGGCATAAACCCTGAAGATAGAGAAGTCGCCGGTATGGCGGGGCCACATCCAGTTATCGGTGTCGGCTCCAAATTTACCGATGGCCTCTGGCGGGGTGCCTGCAAGGCGGATGTCTTTAAAAGTTTCGTAGGTGAGCAGATAAAACTCATTGCCTTCAAAATAGTCTTTTACCACGGCATTGTAATGCGTGTCTTTTGTGGCATCTTTTACAATTGCTTTGCGGTTTTCGTCCAGTTTGTCATTTCTTTCTTTCTCTGTCATTTCGGCCGTAACGCCTTCCAGCATACGAGCTGTTACATCATCCATGCGGATAAGAAACTGGGCTGTGAGGCCTGGAATAGGTATTTCTTCTTCCCTGTTTTTTGCCCAAAAGCCATCAGTGAGGTAATCGTTTTCGACTGTACTTACCGACTGAATTGAACCATATCCACAGTGGTGGTTTGTTAACAACAATCCCTGATCTGAGATGATCTCGCCGGTGCAGCCTCTGCCAAAAATTACGATAGCATCTTTCAGGCTGCCCTGATTTACACTGTAAATTTCTTCTGCGGTGAGCTGAAGTCCCATTTTTCGCATGTCCTCATAATTAAGCCGATCAATAAACATTGGAATCCACATGCCTTCATCGGCTTT
>DJWN01000062.1 GCA_002440975.1 Bacteroidales bacterium UBA6229 | reverse complement strand
CCCTGATATTCCAGAAAATTCTTCCTTTTGGGGTCAACAGTAACAGGAATCTTAAATTTTGCAGCCTGTGCGATCACATTCCTGATCACCTTTTTTGTGAGCACTCCCTTGTTGTAATCCTGCAGAACTACCGCATCAAAATGCTCATTTTGAAGCAAATATTCAAAGCGATCGAGCAGGTCTTGTGTTTCCCGCTGATTCAGTTCGGAAGTATCTTCTTCATCAACCCGAAGCATCTGCACATTATTCCCGATAACCCTGTATTTTATTGTTGTGATACGATCCTTACTTCTAACCAGTCCGTTTACAGGCAACTGATGATGCTGTAGTAAGTTCTCAAAAATATCAGCCCGCTGATCATTTCCTACCACAGAACATATCACTGCTTCGGCACCCAGTGCTTTAATATTAAGTGCCACATTGGCTGCCCCGCCCAGACGTTCGGTTCGTTTAGTAACTGCTACAACAGGAACAGGAGCCTCGGGAGAAATACGCTCAACCGTACCAAAAAGGTAACTGTCGATCATCACATCACCCAGAATTAACACCCTGAGTTTATCAAAATCAGCAAATAATCTTGAAACACTTTCTACAGTCAGCATAAGCGGAAATTTTGTGCAAAAGTAAAGCTAATAGATAAAATGTCTGTTAACTTAACTTTTTAAGTGCTGCTTCAATACGGTTGCAGGCTTCTTCAATTTGTTGCTCCGAAGTGGCAAAACTAAAGCGAATACAATTATCACAACCAAATGCATCGCCACTCACCAGGGCTACATGAGCTTCTGCTAACAGATACAAGGCCAGCGATTTACTATCATTAATCTGATAGTTTTCAAAGCTTTTTCCGAAATAATGACTTATATCCGGAAAAAGGTAAAAAGCTCCTTTAGGTTTATTGGGGATAACGCCTGGTATGGCCGAAAGTCTTTCGTATAACAACTCGCCACGGCGTTTAAAACTGATTATCATTTGCCTGATATCATCTGAATTGGCCGGATCGGTATTAAATGCCGCAATGGCTGCCTCCTGCGAAATGGATGAAGTGCCCGAAGTATATTGCCCCTGAATGGTATTACAGGCATTGGCAATATCCTGATGAGCAGCCATAAATCCCAGTCGCCAGCCCGTCATGGCAAAGCCCTTCGAGAGGCCGTTGATCAAAATTACCCGATCCCTGATAGCATCGAAAGAGGCGATGCTGCTGTGACGACCTTCAAAACAGATGTACTCATAAATCTCATCAGAGATAACAAAAACATGTGGATGCTCTTGGAGTATCCTTGCAAAAGATTCCAGTTCGTGCGGATCGTAAACAGAACCACTTGGATTGCAAGGACTGCTATATATCAAAGCCTTGGTTTTAGGCGTGATTGCCCTGTCTAGCTGCTCTGCTGTAATCTTGAAATCAGTTGCTACTGTACTTGAAATATACACCGGAACACCTTCGGCCATTTTTACCATCTCAGGATAGGAAACCCAGTATGGAGCTGGTATAATCACCTCATCGCCAGGGTTTAACAAACTAAAGAAGGCGTTCATGATGGATTGCTTTGCTCCGGTTGAAACAATTATTTGCGAAGCCTTGTAATCCAAACCATTATCACGTTTTAACTTGTTGGCAATAGCCTGTCTGAGTTCATTGGTTCCGGGAACTGGCGGATAATGTGTTTTATTGTCATGAATGGCCTGTATTGCAGCATTTTTAACATGCTCGGGTGTGTTAAAATCCGGCTCGCCAATACTCAGTGTGATAACGTCAATTCCCTGTTCTTTCAGTTCCCTGCTCTTGCGGGTCATTTCGAGGGTGGCAGATTCACTGAGTGCTTTAACCCGCCTGGATAACAGATGTTGATTGTCCGACATTTGCTGGTTTTTTAAGAAAAGAGCAAAGGTAAACATTTTATTGTTAGACAATTCACAAACCAAGATTTATCACAAACTTTCAACCAACATATTAGATTCAGTTATTATTTACTACTTTAGCCATTCAAAATTTTTCATTGATTTAGCTGCTATAACCGATGTCTGTTTCAATTTCAACGCTAGTTATTTTCGTACTGCTTAGCCTGATTTTCCTCGGTATTATTGTTCTATTGTTAAAGGCAAGACAAGGCAATCAAAATATTCCTGCATCTGGGGAAGACAAGATTGATTTACGTGCCAAGACCTTCCAGCTAAAGCTGCACCACAACGAAAAGCAGTTGAGCAGAAAATTTGTTCTGCCCTTAAAAATTCAGGCGATGGAGCGTTTGATTCTCTATCTCGAACGAATACAGCCACAAAGTCTTGTCAAAAGAAATCTGAACTACCAAGCAGGTTTAAGAGGATTCCATCTGGCTTTGATTCAAAATGTTAGAGAAGAATTTGAACACAATCTGGCTCAACAACTTTATGTTTCAGAAACCTCTTGGCAATTGATTTCGAATGCCAAAGAAGAACTGATCAAGCAAATTAATCTGGCAGTTTCCAACTTACCTGAGAATGCCGGCACGGATCAACTGGCCGGTGTTTTGTTAACCCTGGATGTTTCCCTCATCCAAAAAGCTATTCAGGAAATAAAGGCTGAGTTTAGTAAACTTTAAAAAAAGTAATTGTGCTCCTTCGTGGGCATCCGCTGAAGAAATTGTTCCTCACCCTAACTGGCCTGTGGTGTTTGATACTTAATTTTGCTTGATCATTTTCTCCTGATCGAAAATACCAAAATTGCTAACCAAAGACTTCGCTAATTTAACAAATTTAAAGAATTTTGTTTACTTTTTTATAACGTCTTGTTAAACAAAAAACCTGTGTGAATTAACAAAAGCTTCAAATCAAGCCGGATGATATTCCTTTAAGTTTTCCATCAATTTTTTACGACTGTAGAAAATACGGCTTTTAACGGTGCCGATTGTCAGGTTGAGGTCGTCGGCAATTTCCTTGTATTTATAGCCTTCGTTGTACATATCAAAAGCACGCCTAAAATCCTTGTCCAGGCTGTCGATACCTTTTTGAAGTTCCTTGGCAGTAAGAATTGAATCAGGATTGTTTTCCCTGATTTCACTTCCGATATTCAGGAAATAAAGGTTGTCTGTTTGATCAATAATAGTCCGGGCTTTTTTATTACGCCTGTAATTATTGATGAAAATGTTCTTCATAATGGTATAAACCCAGGCTTTGAAGTTGTTTTGAACAACATATTTTTCGCGATAAACCAAGGCTTTAAGAAAAGTTTCCTGGAGCAAATCCTTTGCATCATCTTCATTTCCGGTCAACTGCCTGGCAAATACTTCGAGGTATTTTTGTAATCCTGTTAACTGATAATTGAATTCTATTACGGTCATGGTTTTCATGTTTATGTTTAAATTTGTGAGGGCAAAGTTAAACAAAAAATAAGCCTTGTCAAGAATTATTCTAAATAACGAAAATATTATCCGTAATAGATTGATTTGCTTTTTATTACAAAGTGTTAATTTTAGTTAACGTACTTTTTGCCAATAAATCAAAGATTAAAATCATTGATTAAACAAGCACAAATAAAGCCATGAAATAATACAAAAGCTCGTCCGGAAAGAATTAGTCCTGAAGTGCCGTAATAAAATTATTAAACTCGTTGGCCGACCGAATAAGTTTAATGTCTTCAGCAAGTTCGGCCTCCATTGCAATGGCCTGCATCCCACTTATCAGGATATGTAGATCAGGAAAACTTCTTACTAATTCCTGTAGATAATGCTGCACTTTTTCGGAGGATACGGCCAACACAAAATAAGTAGCCAGCATTTCCGGTTTAACACTTTGTGCCACTGAAATTAAATCTTCGAAAGGCACGTTTTGACCGAGGTAATAAACTTTTACACCATGTTTTTTTGCAATATAATAATAGGTGAGCAAGCCTATTTCGTGTAGTTCCCATTCGGGCAGGAATAAGATGATTCTTTTGGCATCCGGGTTTGTTACAGTAGGCAAACTATCGATGGCAACGAAAAGTTTCATTCTGATCAGGTTCGAGATAAAATGTTCCTGAGCCGGATTTATCGCACCGGTTTGCCAGAGCAGACCAATTTTCTCAAAAAACGGATAAACGACATAATAAAGTGTTTCTTCAAAACCAATTTTGATAATTGACTGATTTAAAATTCTTTCAAATTTGTTCTCGCAAAGTTCGATCATTGCCACAACGAGTC
>DJWN01000031.1 GCA_002440975.1 Bacteroidales bacterium UBA6229 | reverse complement strand
CTTCTTTGGCCAGTGCGATAACATCGGTAGGGCAGGCCGGAATACACACCTCACAGCCTTTGCACTTTTCGATGTCAACCACAATAGCTCCTCTGATTTTTGCCATATTGATTTATTTTAAATGTTTGTGCATTCTACTGCACGAAAGTAAGGTTTTTTATGCTATTCAGGGCTTATTATTGCAGGCTAAATGCCTCATTACGCCTAATTTATAACGAGTTTAAATAGTATTTAAAATGCATCTGAATAAATGCAGTCCGGCTGTTGGTGAGTTGTCCTATACCCAATACTTTACGGCCAACTATACCAAAACAGGATGATCCTTATGAAATTGAATGAGTCGTGCTTCCAAATCTGGCATTTGCTCCATGCTGATCAAGGAAGTACATGCCCGGATGCCTTCGTGCCTTTCGCTGCCGGTAATGTCAAGCGAAATTGCAGAAATGCCATAGTAAATCATCTCCTCTAGCAAATCGATTCCACTAAATCCCGGATATGCATAGGTGAAATAAAAACCATCGGCAATTGGTTTGTCTTCATCCTTGTCGTAAACAATCCTAAAGCCGTTGTCGGTGAATATACGCTTCATGATGGCTGCTTTTTCGCCATAAACCTTAACCTCATCCAAAAAGTTAAATTTCCCTTCATTGGCAGCTTTTAGTATGGCAGCCAGTGCATATTGTGCCGAATGAGAAGTCCCGGAACTCAATGGATACAAGGTACCGAAAACCATGGTGTGGCCAAAAAGATCGTTTGCATAATAGCGTTTCAAATCCGGAAAACAATGATTGAAGAGTTTGTCAGAGATCACCATCATTCCAATCCGTTCACCGGCATAGCTAAAGGCTTTTGAACTGGAAATAAATAAGATGAAATTATCCGTATAGTTTGCCACCGTGGGCTGATAGGGTGGCTGGCCGGGCTTGCTAAAATCTTTTCGGAAATCCATGCCAAAATAGGCAAGATCTTCCATGATGACAACATCGTATTTGTTAGCCAGCTCTCCAATAATTTGAAGTTCTTTTTCAGTAAAACAAATCCAACTGGGGTTATTTGGATTGGAATACAGCACCGAATGAATATGTCCTTTGCTAAAATAACTTTCCAGTTTTTCGCGTAACTTTTCGCCTCTGAAGTCATATACATCGAAAGTTTCCATTTTCAGGTTCAGCACTTTGTGCTGCTGTTTGTGAACAGGAAAACCAGGATCGATAAAAAGTGTGGTGTCTCTTTCTTTGTGGATGCGACTCAAGGTTAAAAATGAGGCAAAGCCGCCCTGCATCGACCCGACTGTAGGCAAACAGCTATTGGGGCTTACGTGGATGTTCATAAAGTTTTTGACAAAACTTGAAATTTGTTCTTTCAATTCAGGTATGCCTTGAATATCGGGGTACTTGGCAGCCACACCCTTGCGTAGTGCTTCAACCTGGGCATCAACACCAATTTTTGAGGGGGGCAAACCCGGAATACCCATCTCCATGCGGATAAACTTTACTCCACTGGCATTTTCAATGGTATCGACCAGTTTTTTGATTTCACGAATAGAGGCTGTACCAACTTTTTGCAGCCCGTTTTCTTTGATTTTTGCTTTTACTATTTCTGACGGAACAGGTGTTTGATGCATATCGTTTGTTTTAAAAAGTGAATCAAAAAAAATATTGCAGCACTACCAGGCTTCATGCAATGAAAATCCGGTAAGCAGAAAGCGCGTCAGAGTGCTCCATAGCTTGCTTAATATGACCTTGTCAAAGGTAAGGATTTTACCGATTCTTACCGCAAACGTATGTGTTTTGGGTGTTATTTATAATGAATTTAGAATTGATAAACCTGTTGATCTTTGAATAGGAATCACTGTTGTCCGGGAAAATTATAATGTCGTCCCGTACGTACGGGACTTTTTCTTGAATTCTAACACGTTGACTACCCATATTTTGTCCCTAACGGGACTGTCCCGCTAGGGACAAAATAGGGGTAGAATAAAAAGTTACCCCTGATTATCCCAAGTCCCGTAGGGACGGGACGGCATTATTACAGCTATTGAGCGACTTTATTTGTGTTTTACCGGACAACAATGAATAGGAATCTTAAATAATTCCATTCAAAATGAACAGCTTATGTGCTTAATAAAATAAAGCCAGAAGTGATGGTCGGCTATTGGATCAAAACTCAATCAGCAAAAGGCTTATTGCTGCGCTGCCAAACTCAGGATGAGGCCGAGGGCAATACCCAGGCTGGCAGCAAATAATACTTGATAATCAACTGGTAGTAAGAAAGTTATTGTATGAGCCGGAATCCAGAAGAACGGGATTGTTTTCTTGAAGACAAAGTTCCATTGCGTTTTCCAATCAAGGTTTGCAAAAATACGTTGCAGGGCAATCGGTTTAAAAAGTCCGCGTAATGTTCCTTCGTTTTCGAGTATATGAGTATCTGTGATTTTGTGTATCGTCATCATCACCGGAGCATAGGTCAGATTCATTGCCACGCTGATGCTGAAGGCAGTGAGCAAAGCAGTGATGCTGAATGGTTCGGTGAGTGCAGATACTGCTTCGGGCCAGCCCAGATACATTAGCAATTGAGGCGTTCCGGCTGCATAAATCACAAATGCCATTTTGATAGTAATACCAAGGAAACCCCAGACGATGGCTCTTGGAAGAATTCCAAAACCTTTGCGGTTATATTTGCCTGTTTTGATACGCAATGCCAGGCATTCACCAAAGGTGGAGAGCAAGGTAAATTTGGCAAAACTCATCCATAATCCATGTTTCAGATTGAGGTTTTCGTATGCTGAGGCCAACTCTGGAACCCACAAAAAGGCAGCAAGAATAAACAGAACTACAAGAATGACAATCCAATCGCTTCGTTTCATGCCAGTTATTTTTGAATCCTGATTCTGGCATCAACAGCAACTACCTGTTTTGAATTGCCCAATAGCGGATTAAGGTCCATCTCGGCGATCTCGGGTGCTGCCTGCAGAAGAGCCGACAAACGAATGATAATCTCCTGAAGTGCCTTTTCGT
>DJWN01000035.1 GCA_002440975.1 Bacteroidales bacterium UBA6229 | reverse complement strand
GATGTTATCGCACTGGCCAAAGAAGTGAACAGCAAGGGATATCACTATGCTTATATGGAAAATCCAGAAGCGTGTATCGGCTGTTCAAACTGTGGCATCGTCTGTCCCGACGGTGTAATTACGGTCTATAAAGTTAAACTTTAACCGTTCATTGTCAAACAATTAAAAAATATTATAATGAGCGAATTAAAACTCATGAAAGGTAACGAAGCACTTGCAGAAGCAGCTATCAGAGCTGGTGCAGATGCTTATTTCGGATACCCCATCACGCCTCAATCAGAGGTTATTGAATACCTTATGGCAGAAAAACCACACGAAAGAACCGGTATGGTGGTTTTGCAGGCCGAAAGCGAGATTGCCGCAATAAATATGGTTTATGGTGCAGCAGGTGCCGGGAAAAAAGTGATGACCTCATCCTCCAGTCCTGGCATCAGCTTAAAACAGGAAGGAATTTCTTATATTGCCGGAGCTGAACTCCCTTGTTTGTATGCCAATGTGGTACGTGGCGGCCCGGGTTTGGGTACAATTCAACCTTCGCAGGCCGATTATTTTCAGAGCACCAAAGGTGGCGGGCATGGCGATTATCGCCAGATTGTGCTGGCTCCTGCTTCTGTTCAGGAAATGGCAGACTTTGTAAAAGACGGTTTTGAGCTGGCTTTCAAATATCGAATTCCGGTACTTATTCTGAGTGATGGCGTGATTGGCCAAATGATGGAAAAGGTCGAACTCTTTGATCCCATCCCCAGGTTAACTGACGCTGAGATAAATGAAAAATATCCCTGGGCAACTACCGGAAAAAAATCAGGAACAGAGCGTAGGATCATTACTTCATTGGATCTTGACAGCCATAAAATGGAGGAGCATAACCATAAACTGCAGGCAAAGTATAAAGAAATCACCGAAAAAGAAGTACGCTACGAACTGATAGATTGCGATGACGCAGAATACGTTATCGTGGCTTATGGTTCGAGTGCGCGTATTGCACAAAAAGCTGTGAGACTTGCCAGGGCAAAAGGAATAAAAGTAGGACTTTTCAGGCTGATCACCCTTTTCCCTTTCCCTTCTGTTAAGATGCACGAAATGTGTGGCAAGGGTATTAAAGGCTTTTTAGCTGTTGAAATGAGTTCAGGTCAGATGGTAGAAGATGTGCGACTGGCTGTGAATGGCTGCTCCAAAGTAGCTCATTTCGGACGTTATGGCGGCATTGTTCATACACCGGAAGAGGTACTTGAGGCACTCGAACAAAAAATTATAGGAGGTTAATACAATGGCTGATATAACATTGGATCAAATCATTAAACCGGAGAATCTGGTTTACACCAAAACAAAACTCATGACAGACAAGGTGCTGAGTTATTGTCCCGGTTGCGGACATGGCACGGCTCACCGCATCACAATGGAGGTGATTGAGGAGTTAGGTCTCGAAGAACAAACCATTGGTATTGCTCCTGTGGGCTGTTCGGTGCTTGCCTATGAGTTTATGAATATCGATATGCAGCAGGCCGCTCACGGCAGGGCGCCAGCAGTTGCTACAGGCATTAAAAGAGTGTGGCCTGATAAAATTGTTTTCTCTTATCAGGGCGATGGCGACCTTGCAGCTATTGGCACTAACGAAACCATTCATGCCTGCAACCGGGGAGAAAACATTGTGATAATTTTTATCAACAATGGGATTTATGGGATGACTGGTGGCCAGATGGCTCCTACTACACTTATCGGAATGAAATCATCTACCTCGCCTTTTGGCAGGGATGCACAGAGGATGGGTAATCCTTTGAAAATAACAGAGCTTGTTGCTCAATTGCCTGGAACTTATTTTGTTACACGACAGGCAGTTCACACACCGGCAAACGTTAGAAAGACAAAAAGAGCCATAAAAAAGGCCTTTGAAAACCAACGCGATGGTAAACCCGGGGTATCCTTTGTTGAGATCGTTTCAAACTGCAACTCAGGCTGGAAGATGACCCCTCGTGATGCCAACACCTGGATGGAAGAAAATATGTTTCCGTTCTACCCACTCGGCGATATTAAAGTTGATGGCAAGCTCGTTTAAAAGTAGAATTAAAAAATCAGAACAATGACTGAAGAATTAATCATAGCCGGATTTGGCGGACAAGGTGTCCTATCGATGGGTAAAATATTAGCCTATAGTGGCATCATGCAAAATCAGGAAGTTAGCTGGATGCCTTCTTATGGCCCCGAAATGCGTGGCGGAACTGCGAACGTAACCGTTATTGTAAGCGACGAAAGGATCAGCTCGCCCATTCTTACCATCTTCGATTCTGCTATTATACTTAATCAGCAATCTATGGATAAATTCGAAGCGGGTGTGCGCCCCGGTGGCACTTTGCTATACGACCCTAACGGCATCACCCGCCACCCAAAAAGAAAAGATATCAATATCTATCAGGTAGAAGCGGCTCGTTTGGCTTCCGAAATGGGAAACACCAAAATATTCAATATGGTAGTGCTTGGAGCCTACCTCAAAATTAAGCCTG
The DNA here is from genome assembly GCA_002440975.1 of Bacteroidales bacterium UBA6229. Lineage (GTDB taxonomy): Bacteria > Bacteroidota > Bacteroidia > Bacteroidales > F082 > UBA5536. The sequence continues at coordinate 6,993 of DJWN01000035.1, read as the reverse complement.
TTGTTAAGATGGAGAACGTAATTCTGGGACTGAAAAAATCATTGCCCGAGCGTTACCACAAGCTCATCCCTCTGAATGAAGATGCAATAAATGCGGGATTGAAAAATGTGATTGCAGTGCAAGAATTACACTAAATTAAGCCAAAAACCAATATTTAAACCTTCCAAAATTTTGGAGGGTTTTTTTTTGTTTTTCAATCGCTAAATTTGCCTCCATGGAAGATATCAAAAAGCTACTTGATTTCAAGCTGATTCAAATCAACAGGGAGCAATTATTTATTGCTGATGATCCAATCAGTATTCCACATCGTTTTAGCAATAAAGAAGATATTGAAATTTCAGGCTTCTTAACGGCAATTCTTTCCTGGGGAATGCGCCGTCAGATCATCGAACGGGCTGGTTTTTTAATGCAGCTGATGGATCAGGCACCTCATCAATTTGTTATGCAGGCAACCGACCGTGATTTTAGCCGGTTAGAGCAATTTCAGTATCGTACTTTCAAAGGTGTTGATTGTCATGCCCTGGTGTATGCTCTGGCAATGATTTACAGGCAATTTGGCAGTATGGAAAATGTGTTTTCGGAGGGCTATAAAAATGGAGGCATCTGGGAGGCAATTGTTTTTGCCAGAAATACCTTGTTGAAGTTTCCACACGAAAAAAGAACAGAAAAACATCTGGCCAATCCCGATAAAGGTTCGTCAGCCAAACGTATCAATATGTTTTTGAGGTGGATGGTGCGCACTAACGAATATGGTATTGATTTTGGGATATGGAAAAGTATTTCAACAAAAGATTTGATCTGCCCACTCGACCTGCATACCGGAAAAGCAGCACGAAAACTCGGATTGCTTAACCGAAAACAAGATGACCGGAAAGCTGCCGAAGAACTCACAATGCAACTAAGAAAATTGGATCCTGATGATCCTGTAAAATATGATCTGGCTCTTTTTATGCTTAGCATGGATCAGCAATTAGAAACCTGTTAAACCAGCAAAGCCGGCACAAATAGCCGGCCTTACTGATCACATCAAACGAGAAAACTACAAATGTACCCCTCCTCGGGCGTGAATGACCTTTTTGTTATAGAATCCTTCAATAACGATAGAAAAGTTTGCTTCCAGTTTGTTTGAAGTGGCCTCAGTTATTAGGATATTTCCTGAAGTACATTTGTAGAATTCATCTGTAGCACCATGAACAATCAACTCGCACTTATTGGAGTTTCCTCCCAACTTATAGTCGCCCGGACCTGTCCAGGAATTTAACAATAGTTCGAATATCACCTTACCAGCGAGTTCATCTTTCATCACTTTCAGCTTGAGACCATCTTTACCTATCGCATAGGCATCTAAATTGCCGACACACATTGTTTTGCTACTAAAACCATCAAAACTCATATAAAACACACCATCGCAATCGGCCGTATTATCTGCTGTATGGCTTTGCTTACAGCCTGCAGCCAATAAACAAACCATCACAATAAAAGGCAAAGCTCTGGGATTCATTGTCGTTGATGTTTAGCAAAACAATCAATAGATCAGCATTTTACTTTCCGCTTACCGTAACACTGGTGGTAGCCGTAAAAGACTCACCTACGTGCGAACCACTCTTAATCGTTCCGGTGATAATAAATGTCCAGGTACCACTTGTTCTAACAAAGAAGTTTGGAAAGGTTATTGGTTCATTTCGAATCAACAACATTCCATTACCCAGATACGTATCATCCTGTAGTGTACCGGGTGATTTTACTTCAACCTTTATCAATTCATAATCATCTGTTGTGCAGGTGATGTAAAAATCAATGGTTGTTGCATCAATGGCAATTGAGGTGGAAGAAAAAACCGGATTGTAAGGCGTTGGAGTCGGTTCCGGAGTCGGATCACTTTTTTTCTTACATGATGTAGTAGTAAACATCACAAACATCATCACTGTGCCTAAGGCAATAAGTACATTTTTTGTTTTCATTGTAAATTAATTTAAGGGGTTACATACTGCCGCAAGTTAGGGATGTACGAAGCCCTTAATCAAATCAATTTGATCAATGAACAGGTTTATTTATTAAGTGTAGCGATTGGTTGAGGATATGCAACTAAATATGCTGCAAGGCAGCGAGAAAAAACTCTTTTCGTCGGCTCGAAACAGGGACCCGCTCCTTTGAAGTTAAAAAAACCATACTCCCACTTTTCTCAAAAGTCACTACATGATTCAGATTAATCAGATGAGATTGATGAATACGACAAAAGCCATAAGGACCTAACATATCTTCAAAATCTTTCAAAGTCTTGGCAACCAGCAAGGTTTTACCATCCTCACGGACTACATGCGTATAATTTTCATCTGCCTCACAACGAATCACTTCATCGATCTTAATAACGTGCATGGTAGTGGATGTGTTGAGAATAATCTTTTTTATGGATTTTTCTGTTTCCAGGTTATCCTTCAGCGTTTCCAGTTGCTTTTCGTATTGATCCTCAACATCCATTTGTTGCTCAAGCTTGGCTACTGATCGTATCAACTCTCGTGGGCTTACCGGCTTAAGCAAATAATCTACCGCACTCAATTTAATTGCTCTAAAGGCAAAATGATCGAAGGCCGTTACAAAAATGATTTTAAAAGGTATCCTTTTGAATTTCTTAATCAGCTCAAAACCATTCTCGCCCGGCATCTTAATATCCAAAAAAATCACATCCGGATTATGCTGCATAATCAGCTCGTAAGCCGATAAAACATTCTCAGCCTGCCCCACCACAGCAATATCTTTGCAATAATATTGCAACATATTCAACAACACCTGCCTGGCATTTGCTTCATCGTCAATAATTAGTGCTTTAATGCTCATGCTTTATATTTTTTACTGATAAAACTTCCTTTCAGTGGAATTTCAAATGCAACACGTGTTCCTTTAACCTGACCATCTTCGACAATTTCATCCAAGATAAAGGGAATTTTTCTTTTTGATTTGCGCTCCAGCAATTGTATCCTCTCCTTGCAAATGGCTATTGAAAGAGATTCCTGCTTTGCAGAATGGCTATCATGAATCATTTTTTTAGATGCTGCAATTCCAATTCCATTATCTCTCACCTCGAACCGGATTCGGGAACCAATCAATTGATAGCTTACTTCAATCACACCATCCTTGTCATTGTTTTTAATCCCATGCTCAAGTGCATTCTCCAAAAATGGTTGAGCCATCATTGGAGGCACATAAGTTACTTCTGTATCTATCTCAGGATCAACATTTATACTAAAATCAATTTTTCCGGTGAAGCGTAATTTTTGAAGATTCATATATAACTGTATGGTTTCGATTTCTTTTTCAAGCGAAATAGATTCGTGCCGGCTATTTTCGAGAATAAGCCTGATGAGTCTGGCAAAATCAGACAGGTATTGTCCCGCAAGATGAGTCTGGTTGGTATAGATATAATTCTGAATTGAAGTAAGCGAATTAAAAATAAAATGAGGGTTCATTTGCAATCGCAGCATCTGCTGATTCAAATCAGTGTTCTGCCATTTTAGTTTTTCGTCAAGAATTCTCAAATACCACAAAAAACCAAAAAACCCAACAATGAGCAACACACTAATTGTATAAAACCACCATTGTCGCCACCAGGCAGTTCTGATATGTATTGCCAGGCGAGCTTCCTGATCACTCTTATTGCCATAGGCATCGCCAGTGCGCATTTTAAAGGTATAAGACCCTGAAGGTACATTAGTGAAATAAATCGATTTTTGTTGTGGCATGATCATTCGCCATTCCTTGTCGAAGCCTTCAAGCTTGTAAAAATAAGTGTAAGGCTTATCTTTTTCCCAACGATCAGTACCAAAGTGAATGGCAAAGAAATTCTGGTTGTGAGCCAGGTTCACCTTTTCAAGATTTTCGAGAAGCGGAATATAGGTTTCATTAAAAACATCCAGATGAGTTAAAAAAACTCTCGGAAATACATGCCTAAAACCCAGCTTATCTGTTTCAATCAGGGCAAGGCCATTTGAGCCACCCAAAATCATCCTATCCTCATCCCATTGAAGAGCCGCAGCCTGTGAAGATTTGAAACTAAGCTGCACATGCGAACTAAAATCAGTAAGCCATTTTCTATCCGGATCGTACCGCATCAGGCCTTTAGAAGTTAGCAACCAAAGATTTCCGTCCTGCGCAGGATGTATGCGAAAGATTTCCATGAATTTATCATTTACTCCCAGCGGCAGTTCTACAAAACGATCTTTGAGCGCATCATAAACATACAACTGGTTTCCACATGCCCAGATACTTCCTTTGTGATCTATTACTACATCATAAATTAGTTTTTCGATGATGCCACTTCCATCGCGATACGCTTCAAAATAAGAAGATGCTCGCTTATTGATCTCATCATAACAAACTACGCCCGATTGCGTTGTGGCAATCCAAAGTTTTCCGTCATCTGATTTAGTGAGAGCATTGATCAATCGACTATAATAAGCATCGGGGAGCTGGCTGGCAAGTTCAGTTCCAAACACCCCTTCGTTGTGTTTAAAAATCGTTAAACCCGGGCCACCCCAAAAACCCAGATAAACATCACCCTGCTGATCAAATTCGAAATCATTATACCAATCTTTCTTAAAACTTGATGGATCATACCTGAAATGCTCAAAAACATTACTTCCTTTCAATAATCTTCCAAAGCCTCGTCCTTCCCAGTAGCCTATATACAGGCTGCCATCAGGATGATTTTTCAAAACACGAATATGAGGTGAAAGAATGCCCTGATCAGTGGTTGGATTATAGTGTTTGAACTCAGAAGTTTGAATATTCATTACATCAATGCCCTCATCAATAGTCCCAATCCATAGTTCATCAGCATTTTTGCGTGCCAGGCAGGATACCCGGCTGGATGCCGGTGTTTGCTCCAAGCCCGGAATATGAAACAGATACTTAATGCCCTGTTTGAGGGGCTGAAAAGTAGAAACCCCATTTTCGTGTGCCAACCAGATACGACCACTCCTATCTTCGTAAACATCATAGATTCTTTCGCCACCAAGCGATTTGGGATCATTGTTGTTCAAACGGTAAATCGTACCCTTACCTGTTTGTGGATTAATCCGATACGCACCATTGCCACTCCCCAGCCAATAATCTCCATCACGGGATCTGATCATGTCATATACCGTTCCCGATTTGAATTTATGAAGGTAATCCCTGGATTTTTCGTACAGATAAATCCCTTCGACACCACCAACCCAGATAAACCCATGCCTATCAGCAAAAAAGACCGACACATCAGGTTCTCGTTTTGTTCCGGGAATTTCATTGGGATCAACAGGCAGTCTGCTAAAAAGATTCCTTTCCATATCATAATACATTGGCGGGATACCACGTCCGCCAACAAACAAATCACCATCTTTATCCTTTATAATGGCATGATACCGATAATAAGGCTGTAATACACTCTGATGTTGCTGAAGCTTATTGATAATTGCCGACTTACGATGATATTGATATAACCAACCATCAGCTGTTTCGAACCAAATCAACGAATCGCCATCTGCTATCAGTGCGCGCACATAATTGCTGTCAACGATAACATTTCCATGCTCAAATGCACCAAACACCGACTGAAATGTATCACTATTCTCCTGATAAACAGAGATTCCGGCGGCATGTCCTACCCACAAACATCCCTGCTCATCCACTGCCAGACTACTGATCAAATTACCATGCAAGCTACCTTGGATTGTATCAGCATGATAAACACGAAACTCGTAACCATCATAACGCCCTAGTCCCTTTTCTCCTGCCAGCCATACAAAGCCTGTACGATCCTGAATGATATCAAATACCGCTCCCAGATCGTGTTCGATGAGCGGTGTAAACTCGTTGAAACTGGCAAAAACATCCTGTTGAAGTTCCCACCGAGGAGGAAGATATACTGAATCCACAAGGTCTTCGGCTCCATTAGCTGACGAAAGGCAAACAACTAAAAATAAGAATGAAATAACCCACTTCATCGGTAGCAAATATCTGCTACAAAGTAAGCTTTTTTTTGAACATGATGCTTAGTCCATCACATTATCTTTCTCCTGATTACAATCGCAATTAAAGCTCTTATTATACATCTCCATTGCCTTCCAGCTCATCCCCATACTTGAGAATCCACCATCGTGGAAGAGGTTTTGCATGGTAACTTTACGTGTGAGATCAGAAAACAGGGTAATGCAATATTCGGCACATTCTTCAGCATTAGCATTGCCAAGAGGCGACATACGATTCGTAAAATCCATCAGGCCGTCAATTCCTTTTACCCCGCTTCCGGCCGTTGTCATGGTAGGTGATTGTGAGATGGTATTAATCCTGATCTTGCGTTCGCGACCATAGATGTATCCAAAGCTTCGCGCAATCGACTCGAGCAATGCTTTGGCATCTGCCATATCGTTATAGCCATAATGGGTGCGTTGTGCAGCTACATAAGACAATCCAACAACGGATCCCCACTCGTTTATTGCATCCATCTTAAAGGCAAGCTGCAGCATTTTGTGGAATGAAATAGCAGAAATATCCAGTGTTTTATTAAAGAAATTATAGTCTAAATCGCTGTAAACACGCTTCTTGCGCACATTAAGCGACATCCCGATTGAATGAAGTACAAAATCCACTTTGCCACCTAGCACCTTCATGCTTTGCTCAAAAACATTCTTAAGATCTTCAACCGAAGTAGCGTCTGCCGGAATTACGGTTGCATTGGTTTTTTTTGCCAACTCATCAAGTTCACCAAAGCGTAAGGCAGTGGGTGTATTACTCAGTGTAAAAACGGCTCCTTCTTCATAAGCCTTCTCAGCTACCTTCCAGGCAATTGATTTGCTGTCCAGAGCACCGAAAATAATTCCTTTTTTCCCTTTTAAAAGATTGTAGGCCATAATGGTATTTTTTCAAATTAATCAGCAGACAAAGATAATTGAAATTTTTATTAATAGCTTTTAAGGTCGTGAATGCATAAATTCTACTAAAATGATTAATGATAAATCA
>DJWN01000122.1 GCA_002440975.1 Bacteroidales bacterium UBA6229 | reverse complement strand
AAGCCCTTAAAAAGGGGGATAAAATTATCACCATTGGCGGTATCCACGGAAAAATTATTGAAGTACGCGAAACATCTTTTATGATTGAAGTGGAAGGCCAAAACAAACTTGAAATAGAGAAAAGTGCTGTTGTGATGGACAGCTCTCAGATTGGTCAGGGCAAATAATTTTAGGGCCAAAGCCTGATAGCAGGCTGGTTCTTTAAAAAGCAATGAAGGCAATCAGTTCTTTTGGCCAAACCCTAAGATCCGACGAAAAAAAACGGAAACAGCTCATGGTGTTTCTGTTTTTTTTATTGCTTTCTGCTTTCTTTTGGCTCTTAATCAAGTTATCGGATCACTATACCGTATCCTATACTTATCCCGTCAGGCTTACCGAAGCTCCGGCTGATATGTTTATCCAGAATCCAGAAACCAATGTATTGCGCTTTGCCATTTCTTCTTCGGGATATAACATTCTGCGTATCAATATTTTCAACAACAGAAAACACCGATTTGAGCTTCCATTGAACGAGATTGTTTATCGCCAGATTAATGACAAGACCTATGCCATCAGCACCTCACAATTGCGCGAAAGGCTAAGTCAGCAGTTTAAGCTGAACGAGACAGAATTCATTTTTAGCGATAATGAGCTTTACTTTGAGATGGAAAAATTAACCTCCAAAGTGATTCCGGTGAAGCTTGAAGCAGCTATCAAATTCAGAAAAGAATTTGATTTGTACGACACAATCAGCTATCATCCAGAAAGCATTGAGGTATTCGGGCCGGCTAACATGCTCGACTCCATTCAAACCATCAGCACATCGCTTTTGAAGGCCGAAGATATATATACCTCATTCACAAAAAAGCTAAAAGTTGTTTTACCCCATCAATCACTAAAAACAAACACCTCCCAAATCGAAATAAAAGTGGATGTAGCTCGTTTTACCGAAGTTCAGTTTGAGGTTCCTGTCCATAGCCCTGAAAATTCAAATCTTAAATTATTCCCTGATGTAGCAAACATCTATTTTTCAGTAGCTATGCGCGATTATTCCCTTGTAAAACCGGATCATTTTTTTGTGGAGGTGGATGACAGCCGTTTAAGCGAACGCCCACAATATTTGTCGTTACGCCTCGCCAATATACCCGAAAAAATAAAGGTTTTGCGCCTGAGCCCCGAAAAAGTTGAATACCTGATTGTCAATCCCTGATTTATGCGAAAAGTAGGCATCACCGGCAATATGGGAAGCGGCAAATCCTTGGTATGCAACATTTTTAAATCGCTGGATATTCCGGTTTTTGATGCCGACCAGCAAACCAAACAACTTTATAACGAAAGCGATATCCGGTTAAAAATTCAAAAGCAAATTGGCAAGTCGGTTTATCAGGCTGATGGCAAACTCAACAAAGCCAAACTGGCGCAGCTCATCTTCAACGATCCTTTTGCCATGCAGTTTATTCGGGAACTGATGTATCCCAGGCTGCACAAACGTTTTGAGGAATGGGCAAAAGCACAACAAAATAGCCAATGCCCTTATGTGCTGTACGAAGCTGCGCTGATTTTCGAAAACGACTTTCAATCGCATTTTGATTTTACCATTCTAATTACAGCTCCCGAGGCCCTTCGTGTGGAACGAATAAAAGAAAGGGACAAACTTGCTGATTCAGAAATCCGGCAACGCATGGATCACCAATGGCCGGAAACAAAAAAACTGGAACTGGCCGATTTCGTGATTCAAAATGATGGCAAAACCATGCTTATCCAGCAGGTATTGGAGGTTCACAGGAAGTTGCTTGATGAAGCTTGATTAAATCAGCTTATATCCAAAAAAAAAAGGGACTCGCACATGGAAGTCCCTATTTTATTTATCTCAATTAGGATTATTCAATCATAATCTTTTGTGTAGCAGTACCATTAACCGTTTGAATGGTCAGGATGTACATGCCTGTTTCGAAAGCATCGGTAGCAATGCGGGTTTCATTTTGACCAACAGTACCTTCATAAACCACCTGCCCGAGCATATTGCTGAGGATGATGGAAGTAATTTCGGTATTGCTTTCCAATTTTAACACATCTTTAGCCGGATTTGGATAAACCTTAACATAAGCCTGTTCACCGTTTTCGTTCAATCCAACCAATACGGTGATCCAAACACTGATGTTAATCTGCTGGTTAGCAGGATCATTACTTCTCACGTGCATCTTAGCTTTGTAGATGGTTTGTGGTGTAAGACCAGTGGCATCCAAATCAATATTGATTTCGTCTGCTTCGCCTGGTTCTACCTCACCGGCTGTTGGAGAAACTGTCAACCAAACAGAGCCGGCATCACCAGTAAGTAAAGCTTTGATATTCCAGTTGGCATTCAATTCAGGGTTTTCAGAAAGATGTTTCCAGGCCGGACCCGATGACATCCAATCGCCATCAGGTACAGCAGGACCAGCATCAACACCAGCAGGGAAAATACCAGCAGGCTGATCCATCCAGTAACCAACCCAGAGGTCACGTCCGTTAACATAAACGGGTTCGGTCAACACAACAGTTGTCCATTCGCCAATATTCGGGAAGAAACCCTGTTCATAAATCAGTTCGCCCGGGCCGGGAAGATTAATCGAACCCATATCCCAGATCATGATTTTGTGATCATCAGCCGGATCATTGATAAATACGTCAACTGCAGTAAGATACATACCATTATAAGGCACTGTCATTTCAGCAGGGAAACGTGCAGCAACGCGCCATTGATTAGCATTGGTTAAACCAATTGCAGAAGCATTCTCGCCGCTGTAAGTAAGGGTTACATCACGATTGGCAGGCGCAGCCTGTCCTGGAGTATAATTAGGAGCTGCAACCGGAACTCCGTTTGCGCGACCAATCTTTGCATCAGAAACGATTGGTGTAGCAGCTTTTCCAGTTGGCTCATCAAATGAGGTCACGATGTCGTAAACCAACAAGCTTTCGCCTGTGTTGCCCAGTGAGCGAACGATGGTTTCTGAATCACCTTCGGGCAAAATTGTGATAATCTGTGAGCTTACGATATCAATGGTTGGATCTTGTGCCGGAGGAACCAAAGCAACAAATGCAACATCATCAAAATAATACTCTGGAGTTTCTGTTCCATCAGCACCTGCATAAAAATCAACTCCACCTAATTGGAGTGTTCCAGCTGTTCCATCAGATTGCAAACTAAATTGCCATTCATAAACTAACTCTTCATTAAAATAAATCTGTGCAAGGTCATTATCCACATCAATTACATTATCAACTGAGAACCATTCATTGGGAGGATAATTAAAAGTAGCAGTGTTTTGTCCTCCGGCATGCATATAACCGGTACCATCTGCCTTGAAATACACCTCAACAGCAAATTCAATTCCCGGAGCTTCAAAATGCTGAATATTGTAATAGCCTCCAAAACCTTCAGATATAAACATCATCCATTCAACGATAAATTTTCCAGATGTTTTATTCCCTAATTTTAGAACAATATCTGACACACCATCAATCTTAACAGCTTGTTGAGGACTATTTGATTGTTCGTCTAAAATAAGAGCGTCCTCATCACTACCTGGATCATCATTCCAAGTTGTCCACCACTCTGGATTTGATTCAGCAATATACTCTCCCAGACTGTAACTCTCAAAATCATCAAAGTAAAGCAACTGCTCAATATCTGCTTCATAGGAAACATCATCAAAATAATACAATGGTGTTTCGCCTGATCCTTGTACAACACCGGCATAAAAGTCGATACCACCAAGTTGCAATATACCCTCCTCTCCTTGAGCAGTCAAACTATATTGCCATTCGTAAACCAACACACCATCGAAATAGACCTGAGCCCAATCATTGTTTAGGTCAATAAAGTTTTCAATGGTAAACCATGCACCTTGTGTGTAATTAAACGTTGCTGCATTATCACCTCCTGCATTCATAAAACCGGTTCCATCAGCCTGAAAATAAACTTCGAAAGCAAATTCAGTATCTGGTGCTTCGTATTTTTGAAAATTATAATATGCACCAAAATCTGCCGGAACAAAATATTCAAAGTTAATCCAGTAGGCACCGCTGGTTTTATTACCTAGCAAAAGTAAAAGGTCAGTTGTACCGTCAACTTTAACTGATTGTGTTCCTGAAGAAGCCTCTTCATCAGAAACTAGCGCATCTTGGTTAGTACCTGGAGTACCATCCCAAGTAGTCCACCAATCAGGATTAGCGACTGCGATATAATCGCCGACATTGTAGCTTTCAAAGTCGTCTTCATAAACGAC
>DJWN01000056.1 GCA_002440975.1 Bacteroidales bacterium UBA6229 | reverse complement strand
TTAGTCAGGCTAAATTATAAAAAAATGAAGGCTTTCGGTTTTCTTTTCAAAAAGAAATTCTATCTGCATCTCGCCATCATCCTACTGTTAAGTATTTTATTGATCTGGATGATTTTTCGGTCGCTCGACAAATACACGCGACATGGTGAAGTGTATATCGTTCCTGATTTTACCGGACAAGCCCTTCAGGTGATTCAAGATCAATATGAGGGACTTTTCAATTTTGTTTTGCTTGATAGTGTTTACATCAAAGATTTACCCAAAGGCTCTGTCTTACAGCAAGACCCACTGCCCGGCTCAAAGGTCAAAGCTGGTCGAAACATATATTATGTAAAAATAGCCGTAATGCCTGAGCAGGTGATCATGCCAAATTTAAGAAATCTCTCAATCCGGCAGGCTATGGTACTACTTGAGAAAGAAGGACTTAAGGTTCATCAATTGCTTTATATTGATCATTTTGCAAAAAATGCAGTAATAGAGCAACAATATCAGAATGAAGTAATAGAGCCCGGCACGCCCATTTTTAAAGGACAGGCTGTCGAGCTCATACTTGGAAACGGAAATACAAGAGACACGCTCACGCCCATGCCATTCCTAACGGGAATGTTGCCTGCACAGGTAAAACAAACTTTGTTCAGGGCAGGGTTAAATCCGGGTGAATTTTATTTTCTGGATCATGATTCTGCTTCTTCCAGGGTATTCCGCAGCTCCCCATCTTCATTACCAGGTAGTTACGCCCCTTTAGGAAAAAAGGTTGATGTTTGGTTCCGATCCGAAAAAACCTTCAATTTTGAAGACCTTATCCTGCAAATGCAGTCGGACAGTTTAAGTCGCGACAGCCTTCAACAATTAATCAACGAAATTTATCACTTTGAATAAAATGGCAATTAAAATTCAATTTTTATCCGCAATTTTAATCTTTCTGATAGGGCAAACTGCTGCACAGCTTTTTGCACAGGAAGTAGTGAGTGGCCTTGCCATCAATCCTGCATATCAGAATCAAAATGCGGAGCTATCTAAAAACAATGAAGGAGAAATCACCCTGCACCTTCCCTTTTTCGAAGATTTTTCAACAACAAAAGTCAATACCGATCAACTCAAATGGCCAGCCAATGCAGTTTTCATTAGTGCAGACTTTCCTTATCTGCCACCAAACCGCCATGCTGCAACATTTGATGTGCTTGACGGGCAGGGAAAAGTTTATGAAGATGCCTCCACCAGGCCATTCATTGCCGATGTGTTAGAATCTGCACTTATCCGGCTTGATTCTGTTTTTGAACCCACACAACAATCCTTGAGCCCTGCTGATTCTGTATATTTCAGCTTTTACTATCAACCACAGGGAAGAGGCGATAAACCTGAGGCTCACGACAGTCTTGTTTTACAATTTGGTTTTCCAAGCGGCGAATTTGAATTCGACTTTGTTGACTCTACAAAGGTTTGGGTGGACGACTACCTGCTGGCCAATAACATTGATACTATTTATCCGTTGGATACACTTTTTGCTCCCTATGGTTGCGATACAAATCTTTATTGGATCAGCAACCGGATACTCACCTGGGGTGATGAAGTGACCTTACCTTGTGATTCGGTTTTTAAGCCGGCAGTTAATTGGGAAACCGTCTGGGCCATGCCGGGAATGTCGCTCGATTCCTTTTATTTTTACAATCAGGCTTATTTCAAACAGGTTTTGATAGCGATTACGGATACATCCTATTTTAATGAGCGATTTCAATTCAGGTTTTACAATTATGGAAGCATTTCCGACAACACTTTACCCTCCAACCGAAGTAATGTAGATCAATGGAATATTGATCTGATCAGACTTGACCGCAATCGCAGCCATTCCGACACAGGCTATCCGATGCTCAGCTTTTCGGAGCGGGCACCTTCGTTCCTGCGCAGGTATCAGGCTATGCCTTACAAACAGTATCGCTCTGACCCTACGAATGCTGTAAAACCAAGCATTGAGCTTTTTATCACAAACCTGAATAATGTCACGCATAATACCACATACGAATACAGTGTGAAACAAATTGCTGGCAATCAATATTTTGATTATTATGGCGGGAATTGTAACCTGGATCCTTTTAGCACAAATGGATTTCAAACCTGCGAGACTGGTTGTGGAGCTGCCCATGCCTGCCCAAATATTCAATCCTTGTTTTCACTTGATTTCGATCGTGATTCCACCTCCTATCAAATCACTCATTATATCAGCGACTCAACTCATCAGCCACCGCTTGTCGATTCAATTACTTATCAACAGGGCTTTTACAACTACTTTGCCTACGACGACGGAACACCGGAATTGGGTTATGGTTTGGAACCGGCTGGTGCACACATGGCTGTGCAATTCAGGATGGTTGTGCCCGACACTTTAAAAGGCGTTCAAATGCTCTTTAACAGAACCTTGAACAACACCAATAATAAGTTTTTTGACATCGTGGTGTGGAAAGATAATAACGGAATGCCTGGTGAAGAAGTTTACAGGCTGGTAAGGCAGCGTCCGCAATGGAGCGATAAAATATATGAGTTTCATTTATATGAATTTCCTGAACCGGTTATCATGAACGGGATATTTTACATTGGCCTGATGCAGGAAGAAATGGGAAGCATCAACATCGGGTTTGATGCCGCATTGGATAACAGTCAGTATAATTTTTACCGTTCTGATGATCAATGGAGAAACAGCATGATACCCGGATCAATTATGCTGCGTCCTGTGGTTGGCGCATCCTATTTTATCGACATTCCGGAAATTGATAATCCAGAAGAATTTGTTTTGAAATGCTATCCTAATCCTGCGCAAAATTATGTGCAGCTCAGTTTGACAGGCTTAGTTCCTGATCATCAAACCAAAATACTTTTTTATGACTTGACAGGCCGTGTTATTCACGAACAAAACTGGCAAGATGAGATTTCGATTTCAGGCTTTAAGAAAGGATTATTATTTGTTCGGATCGTACATCAAAACAGGCCAGTTGCCACTCAAAAATTAGTGATTACACCCTGATATGGAATACACAATAACCGACGAAAACAATTCGGAACAACTGGAAGAAAACAACGAACTTTACGAGCATTTTCGCTTTGTGGCCGACAAAGGGCAGGCTTTGCTGAGGGTTGACAAATTCCTGATGAACAGAATAGAAAATGTTTCGAGAAATAAGATTCAGCAAACAGCCAAAGCAGGCAATATTCATGTGAATGGAACTGTTGTAAAGCAAAATTACAAAGTAAAACCTGATGATGTAGTTGCGGTTGTGTTTTCGTATCCACCGCGTGAAATTGAGATTATCCCCGAAAATATACCGCTCGAAATTGTTTACGAAGATGAAGATGTGATTGTGATTAACAAACAATACAATCTTGTTGTACATCCCGGTCATGGCAATTATTCAGGAACTTTGTTGAATGCTCTGGCTTATTATTTTCAGAAAACTTCGCAGCAGCTTGAAAATGGTTTTGGCTATCTTGCCCATCGCATCGACAAAGACACAACCGGTTTGCTTTTGGTAGCTAAAACCGAACTCGCTCAGGCTGTATTGGCCCGTCAGTTTTTCGAGCACACCATCGAACGAAAATATCAGGCCATAATCTGGGGTTCGCCAAAGGAAGATAACGGAACAATAAGCGGACACATAGGCCGTAGCCTGAAAAACAGGAAGGTAATGGATGTTTTTGAAGACGGAAGTCATGGAAAAGAAGCCATTACGCATTATCGGGTTCTGGAACATTTTGGATACGTTACTCTGGTGGAATGTCAGCTGGAAACAGGGCGCACACACCAAATCAGGGCCCATATGCAACACCTCGGGCATCCACTTTTCAATGATGCCTGGTATGGTGGTGATAAAATTTTAAAAGGAACTTCGTTTACCAAATACAAGCAATTTATCGAAAATTGTTTCAAAATCCTACCCCGCCATGCCCTACATGCCAAATCGCTTGGCTTTATTCATCCAACAAGCGGCAAGCAACTTTTCTTCGATAGTGATCTGCCGCAAGATATGCAGAATTTGATCGAAAAATGGCGTAATTATACCTCTTCCAGAAATCCGGAAGAAATATAACTGGCACAATTATTTTATCATCAGTACTTTATGTATCTCAGCCTGATCAGCTGTGATCACATGAAGAAAATGGATTCCATTTTGATGATTTATCGGATTGATAGTCAATTTATTATCCATCTTTACAGTCGAAAATTCAATCTCCCGTCCTCTCAGGTCAAACAAAATCAATTGCGGATTCTCCGGAAATTCCTTTCCAAAATCCAGGGTAAAGCTTGAGGTAACCGGATTGGGATAGATGCTGCCTGAAACCTTGATATAATCATCCAAAATTAATGTATCACTCACTGACTCATTGGACACCACCAGCCTTACATCAAAATTTCCTGAACGAGGAAAAGTAATCATTCCCGGATCTTTTTGGGTCGATTGCTCAGGCTGTCCCCCTTCGAAAAACCATTCATAATCCAAAATATTTCCTGAGGACAAATTTGTAAAGCCCACTTCCTGTCCCACAATAATTTTTCTATGCTGCGACATAAAATACGCTGTCAACACTTCTGGATCATAGCCCAGACCTGATAAACGCATCACACCTGTTTGTTCGGGGTCGAGCCAGGGTGCCAGCTGCTCGTTGGCTAAGGTGCCATTTTTATTCCACGAAAAAGAGAACTTGCCAAAATAATCAGGCGTTAAAGGCGAATCACAAGATGCCAGGCCTCCAGTTAATGTTCCAATTATCAATTCGTTATCATCAAACAAAGGAGAACCTGATGAACCTCCTTCGGTTACGCCATGCCCATTCTCTGTTTCGGACCAAACTACGCGCCAATAAGGTGCATCCGGATTTTCGCTGCCACCTTGGTAAGCAGTCGAAAGTGGCCTTAGTGTGTAGGAAGAAATCTTTTTGATATCCCCATCAGGATGGTGAATCACATGACCGGAAGCCGTGGCCGAGTTCTCTCTGTTCCATCCATTAAAATAGGGTCGGTAATGTTGCGGAACATCGTGCAGAAGAGATAACAGCTTAAAATCAGAGTCAACAGAAACATCATCCTCAGATTGTGCAAGCAAGCGAGCTCCTGTAAGGGTTTGAAATACAGGTGCTGTGTCTGGATTTTCGCAGCCTTCAGCTTCATAATTAAAAGCAAAAATCCATTGGGCATAATCCGCTTCTGTAGCATTTTGACCACAATGATTGGCAGTTAAAAACAGGGGAGCAAAATCTCTTCGCGTATTATTAATCAGGCTACCAGAGCAATAAAACAAGCCCGAACCTTTTTTCACAAGAACACGTGCAACACCTTGCTTTTGATTTACCAGCGAAGCTCCTTCTTCACAATTTACATTCACTTCACAATCGCCGGATGTACCAAAACCAAAAGCATCCTTATAAAGCACACCTATTTCATCCAGAGCAAGATATACTGCATTTGTATCTTCTACTGTGAGCTCAAAAACTATTTGATCGCCATAAACCGGTCCGTAAGCCAATGGCAAACTGTCGGAAACAGTCATCTCCTGAGACTGTTTTTTAGTACCATTTGAAAGTTCTACAACAAGATTCGCATTGGCTGACTTCAAATTCTTATCAAAGTAAAAAACCAGCGGTGATTGGCTTTCATTGGTAATCCGGAGCTGCCATTGATACAATTTTTCACCAGCCAAAAAAAACCAACCAGAATTACTTTTAGTGCTCAACTCAGTTTTTTGGGTATATCCTATCCTTAAAGGAAATTCATTTGCTTCACGATTTACCAATTGGGGCACTGAATTTACCTTATACACCATTGGAGCAGTATGCTGCTGATTGATTGATTGCCCAAAACTAGTCTTCAGCAGAAAAGAATTAAGTACAAACACAACAAAAACAACAGTAAATCCGGCTATTCCCGCAGGTTTTATGTTCTTATGTATTTGTTCGCTATTTCTAAATTCAAGCACGCTCTTAAGGATTAGTCTTTCATTTCTGCAGTGATTGGGATGCGGACATCATTCTGATATGCTACCACAAATGCATCGTGTATTCCTCTGTTTCTCATTATATTGGCATAATTTTGTGCCGCCTTGAAGCTGGAGAAACTTCCTGTAGAATAGCGATAAATCCCCTGGTACTTGTTCTCAACAACAGGATAATCGAAACTTACTTTGGGATAAATTTTACTGATATGACCAATCTGTTCGCGTTTGGCCAAAACCTGAACCCGAAATTCAAATGCCTTTGATTTTTGTGCCGGTTCCAACTCAAGTACTGGAACAACAGCGGGTTCAACAGTTTCTGATTTTTCCGTTCTTTCACTTGCAAACCGATCGTATTCTGTCATTTCAACCGGATCAACAGGTGATATCCCGCTTCGAACAGGTTTTGGTTTTGCCCTTCCGGAACCCAACTGATAAGCAATTCCTATATGCGTAAAAAACAGTATATCCTGCTTAAAACCGTCGGCATAATAGTCCAGATCGTCCGACAAAACGGTATGAATTGAGTTGTTGAAATCAAGGCTCAACTTGTCTGACAAAGCATACTTTAATCCCAAAGCTACCGGAACTACCATGCCGCCCGATTTAAAGGTTGTTCCGGTTGTATTACTGTTATGTTCTACGATTATATTCTGAGTCTGGCTGTCTCTCAGGGTACCTTTCCAGTCGCCGAAATGCAAACCCAGTGTGGCATACAAGTTTAGGTTGCGCTTGTTGTATCCCCAAAATAAATTCGACATATTCAAAAATCCGTGTATTCCAACTTCGAATATTCGACCATTGTACTCCAGATTTGCAGCTGTACCATCCAAAAAATCATCCTTCACGGAGCGAAGGTCTGACCTGTGCAGGCTAAATCCAAGACCAAATCGCTCGTCAAAATGTCTTCGGGCTATTATCTGACCTGAAAAACCCGTTTCTCCTGAAAATTTCTGAAAAAAGTTTTTCCGGCTGATATCTCCATAATACTGACCAAACCCCAGTTGAACACCAAACTCCCAAGAGGGTATGGGAGACTCATATATACGGCCACCCGATTGCGATTTCAACTCAGGAATAACTAAAACAAAAAATAATAAAAAAATTAATGTTCTATTAATCAGGCGCATTGCAATAACTATTTCTTGTATTGGCGGCCACAATACTCGATCAGGTATTCACTGGCACTACCATAACCCAGATCATAGGATTTTTTCCAATCGGCACAAGCCTCATCAGTTTCTTCCAGATAATATCTTGCTACTCCTCTGTTAAAATAGTTCTTTACCCAGTTTGAATAGTCCATTACCTTTGAGGGTTTCAAATCAATTGCTTTATCAAAATAGGATACTGCGTCTCTATACAAGCCTGATTTACTCAGCGAATTACCCAGGTAAGCATACAACATAAAATCATCTGCATTTGGATTTTCCTCCAGGGCTTTGTAAAAAGCTTCTGTAGCACCAAGGTAATCGCCTATCTGATAACGGAGCACTCCCCAATTGTAATTTGAGGTGTAAGCTGTGGATGCATTTTCAACCGGCACATAATAAGATCTTGAATCCTCAATAAAGCTGCGAAAAGTTGCAAAAGGGATCTCATAGAAATAATTGTCGAACAAACGAGTCCAGTTATCAGGAGAAGTTTGCATTTTGATCAGGTTTTCATTTCTGTAGGTATCAATCATTTTGAATCGGACAACCTCTTTCTCACCTGATTTTATTGGATAAACAGCAAAAATCATATTTCGATCGTTAACAACTCTTCCGGATCTTATATCCTGTATCCTACGAATAAACAAATCCAATGAAAATCCGGTTTTACTTCGCGGAAATGATTTCATTGCTCCTGTTGCATACTTTTGCAATCCGCTATGTCGGCCTGACACCATCGTTTCGTCAAAATTTCTAATTTCATCCACCAGATAACATTCCAGATCAACAAGATACATAGTGTTGAATGTGAGATCGTCCGGAAGTAACTCAAACAGTTTCTCACTACGAAAAACATAAAATGCTAAGGAGTTATAACTTTTCCATCCTTTTGCCAGATAGTCAAATTCAAACTCACCATCTTTATACTTTCTGATCAACATATTATACTGTTTTTCGTCGATCATTATTTTTCTGAGTTCGATCGAAGTAAAATTCTCCAGGCCAAGTGCATCAACAGCCGGTTGACGGGTAGTATTTGTCCGGCTGTCAGTATAAGGAATTCTGTTTTCGCTGTAAGCCCACTTGCCATTATCCTGCAACGACCAGCCTATTGCGTGTTTGATTTCAGATTGAACCGGGCTTATTATGGAGAAATTCTGTAACTCATATTCATCAACTTCTTGTTGAGCAACAAGTTGAATCGAAATCGCAATCAGAAAAAAGAATAAAAAGTGCTTCATGGCGATTGGTAAGCTGAGTTAGTACGTGATTAATTACTTCAAAATTAGTAAAAACATTTAACAAGGCTAAAATAATGATTTAACTACTATTTGAATTATATCATCAATACTTTTATTCCAGAACTTATTAACACTTCTGACACCGGTAAATTATTCCTACCTAAAAGCCCAAATGCAAAATAATTTGATTTATAGCGGCATCCAATCCTTCAGGATTTTTTCCACCAGCTGCTGCCAGGCCAGGTTGGCCTCCTCCCCCGCCCTGAATTTGTTTAGCAGCCTCTCTAATCAAATTGGCAGCATTCCATGATTTTTCTGTAACTAACTGATCTGAAATAAATAAACACAATACTGGTTTATCCTTATTCACACTTCCAAGAACAGCCACCAGCCTTTCAGCCGATGAACGCATAGCTGCTGCAATCTGTTTTAGCTGATCCATTGAGGCATCGGAAATTTTTTCAGTAACAAGCTTAATTCCATCAATTTCTTTAGCCTTATGCAGCAGGTTTTTCGCTTCCGTATTGGCTTTTTCGATTAACAAATCTTCTAATTCCTTGTTTATTCTAACAAGTTGCTGATTCAATTGAGCAACCCCTTTGACAATATCACCGGTACTTTTCACAATTTCCTTGATTTGCTCCAGCTTATCCTGCATATCAATAACATACTGCTCGGCTACTTCACCGGTAATAGCTTCCAGGCGACGCACTCCTGATGCTATTGCTCCTTCCGAAACAATTTTGAACAGTCCGATTTGTCCTGTTGCTTTTACATGAGTTCCACCACAAAGCTCAACTGAATAAGAACGATCGAATGAAATCACGCGTACGTTCTCACCGTATTTTTCACCAAACAAGGCCATGGCACCCATTTGTTTCGCATCATTGATTGGCACATTTTCCAGTGTTTCATTAGGAATATCAGCCCTTATTCTTTCATTAACAATTCGTTCTACTTCCCTGATTTCTTCTTTTGTCATCTTCCCGAAATGGCTAAAATCAAAACGCAAACGTTCTGCATCTACCAGAGAACCTTTCTGCTCGACATGTGTTCCAAGGACCTGACGCAAAGCAGCATGCATCAAATGTGTTGCACTGTGATTGTTAGCAGTGCGCAGGCGAAGCTCGGAATTTACTTTTGCAGTAAATACCATTTCAGGTTTTTCAGGTAGTTGAGCACTTATATGAATGATCAGGTTATTCTCTTTAATGGTGTTGATGATTGCAATCTCTTCATGATCAGACACCAGCACTCCAATATCTCCAACCTGACCACCTGATTCAGCATAAAATGGTGTTTGATCCAAAACAATCTCGAAATGCTTTTTCTTTTTCGTCTCAACTTCCCTGTACTTAACAATCCGAGCTTGCACCTCCAGTTGTGTATAGCCCACAAATCGGGTTGTTTGGCTGGTTTCATTCACAATCACCCAATCACCGGCAGCTACTGCAGCAGCATTTCTGGAGCGGTTTTTCTGTTCTTCCAAATGCTTTTGAAATCCTGCCATATCTACATCCAACCACTTTTCGCGAGCCAGTATTTTGGTCAAATCAACCGGAAAACCATAGGTGTCGAATAATTCAAAGGCAAAAGCCCCATCTATAGTTTTAAGATTAACATTTTGCTCAGTGTAGGCCTCAAAGCGTTTAATACCATGCGAAAGAGTGCGCAAAAATGACTGCTCCTCTTCAAAAATAACTTTTGTAACCAGTTCCTGTTGTTGCTTGATTTCAGGAAATGTATCGCTTAACTGATCAACAAAAACAGGTAACAATTTATGTACGAAAGGTTCCTCAACATTCAAAAAAGTAAACCCATAACGCACAGCTCTTCGCAATATCCTTCTGATTACATAACCGGCACCTGTATTAGCCGGCAACTGACCATCGGCAATGGTAAAACTTACCGCTCTCAGATGATCAGCAATCACGCGCATGGCAATGTCTCTTTTCTTATCCTGACCATAATGACTATTAGTGATCTTTGCAATTTCCTGAATCAAAGGCTGAAATATGTCGGTATCATAATTTGATTTTTTATTTTGCAATACCATTGTCAAACGCTCAAATCCCATCCCGGTATCCACATGTTGAGCCGGAAGTTTCTGCAAACCTCCGTTGGCCAGGCGATTAAATTCAATAAAAACAAGGTTCCAGATTTCAATCACCTCTGGATGATCCTGATTAACAAGCAAGGCTCCGTCTGTTTCTTTTCGTTCCGAATCATCCCTGATGTCAACATGAACCTCAGAACAAGGGCCGCAAGGACCTGTTTCACCCATTTCCCAGAAGTTATCCTTCTTGGACCCAAACAAAATTCTGGACTCTTCAATATGTGATTTCCAAAAATTTAATGCCTCATTGTCTTTTTGAAGACCATCCTGATCATCACCACCAAAAACAGTCACATACAAGCGCGATTTATCAATTTTAACCACTTCGGTTAAATATTCCCAGGCAAATTCAATAGCTTCCTTCTTAAAATAATCGCCAAACGACCAGTTACCAAGCATTTCGAACATGGTATGATGATAGGTATCATAGCCCACCTCTTCCAAATCGTTATGCTTGCCTGACACCCTCAAACATTTCTGAGTATCAGCGACTCTGCTATATTTTGCTGTTTCATTTCCCAAAAAAATATCTTTAAACTGATTCATCCCAGCATTGGTAAACATCAATGTTGGATCATTTTTAACTACGATAGGTGCAGACGAAACCGTGGTATGCTGTTTGCTACGAAAAAAGTCAAGAAAGCTCTTCCTTATTTCAGATGATTTCATAATGAGGCAGTTGTTAACAATATTTAGTTTAAAACCTTTATAATAAAGCTTGCAAAGTTAGCCGAAATAATTAATTTTGCCCCAGTACTCAAATAAGTTGGGTTGTTTTTGTAAAGCACAATAAAATTAATGGCGGAACCAAAATATATTTTCAACCACAAAACGCTCTCCTACGAAAAGTACCAGCCGGGATGGCGGCAACGGATGATGCGTTTCTTTTCCTACTTACTTGCAACAGCTGCTTTTGCATTGGTGTTTGTAGTGGCAGCTTTTTATTTTTTAGGATCGCCCAAAGAGCGTATTTTGAAGCGTGAGCTTTCTTTTGTGAATTTACAATATCAAATTCTCACAGAAAGACTCGAATCTATGGAGTCGCTCTTGGCCGAGATGCAAGAGCGTGATGATAATATTTACAGGGTTATCTTTGAAGCTGAACCCATTCCAAACACCGTTCGTAAAGCAGGCTATGGTGGCGTTGACCGCTACGACAACCTGAGTGGATACAAAAATTCTGAATTAGTTAAAGGTGTTTCAAAACGTTTAGACCAGATTGCCAGCCAGTTATATGTGCAATCAAAATCGTATGATGAAGTGTATGAAATGGCTAAAAATAAAGCCGAGATGCTCAGTGCCATTCCAGCGATTCAGCCGGTCAGTAATCTCGATTTAAAACGAATATCATCCTATTTTGGTGTAAGGATGGATCCCTTTTATAAGGTGAATAAGTTTCACCAGGGTGTTGATTTTTCGGCTCCTATTGGAACAGAGGTATATGCTACCGGTGACGGAAAAGTTATTTCATCCTCAAAGTCAAAATGGGGATATGGAAATACGCTAGTAATTGATCACGGATTTGGATACCAAACCAAATACAGTCATTTACAGGATTTTAAAGTAAAAAAAGGAGAAAAAATAAAACGGGGACAGCTAATTGCTACTGTTGGCAACACGGGTAAATCCACTGCTCCACACCTTCATTATGAGGTGCATAAGAATAAAAGACCTGTCAATCCTATTCATTTCTTCTTCAATGATCTAACCCCCGAAGAATATGAAATGATTCTTGAATTTTCTGTTCAGCCCACACAATCAATGGACTAATTCCATGAGTAATACTTCATCTAAAAGGGTTTATTATCCAATTGGTAAGGTGGCAGAAATGTTTCAGGTTTCTACCTCATTGATTCGGTTTTGGGAAAAAGAATTTCCTGTTCTTCGTCCCAGAAAGAATAAAAAAGGGAATCGTCTTTTCACAGAACGCGATGTGAGATACTTGCATATGATTTACCACCTTGTAAAAAACAAAGGCTATACGCTTCAAGGGGCAAGAGAAGCACTTAAAAGCGATTTTGATCAGATAGAGGAAAAGGTAGTGTTGTTAGGTACACTAAATAAAATGCGTAATTTTTTGATCGACCTGGATCAACAACTAGCTGAAAAACAAAAAAATCAATAGGTTTTTCCTGAGATTAAATAGTTGGCAACATAATCTTTAACCCCTTCTTCGAGGTTCATAAATGACTTGTTAAAGCCCGCATCAATAAGCTTCGACATTTTGGCTTCAGTAAAGTACTGGTACTTATCCCGAATATCAACCGGTGTATCAATAAATGATATCCGTGGTTCCAGTCCAAAAGCCTTAAATGTAGCAACAGCAAGATCGTAGAAAGCTCGCGCCTTTCCGGTTCCCAAATTATACAACCCACTGCCTGGTTTCTCACGCATCAAAAAGTCAATCACTTCGGCAACATCTTTAACATATACGAAGTCTCTTAATTGCATCCCATCTTCAAATTCAGGGTGATGAGAGCGAAAAAGTTTCACTTCACCCTTTTCTTTTATCTGATTAAAGGCATGAAATATTACCGAAGCCATGCGGCCTTTGTGGTACTCATTCGGTCCATAGACATTAAAAAACTTCAATCCTGCCCAAAAAGGAGGTGTTTGAGGCTGCTCCAATGCCCATTTATCAAACTCATTTTTCGATCTACCATAAGGATTAAGCGGTTGTAACCGATTAACAATTTTATGATCATCACTATAACCAAACTCACCTAAGCCATATGTAGCAGCAGAAGAAGCATAAATCAGCGGTATATCATAGCGGGTGCAGGCAGTAAAAATTGCCCGGGAATAAGAGATATTCAATCTCTCAAAAATCGAATAATCAAATTCAGTAGTATCAGTGCGGGCACCAAGATGGATGACAAAGTCAACCTTTGCGTTATTCGCATCCAGCCAATCAACAAACGCATCACGATCAATAAGGCTATGGTACGACTTGGTAAGGAAGTTTTGTTTTTTCTCACTTCTTGAAAAATCATCAACAAGGATTAGCTCATCAATTCCTTTCCGGTTAAAATAACCGGCTACAACACTCCCAATGAAACCAGCGGCACCAGTAATAACAATCATAGCTAAAATTTTAGTAGGCAAAAGTAATAAAAAGCCGGCAGTAAAATCAAAAATCCCCACTACAGCA
>DJWN01000032.1 GCA_002440975.1 Bacteroidales bacterium UBA6229 | reverse complement strand
AATAAAAGGTTGCGGATTTAAGGTTGAGCAGAAATTGTTGATTTGCTTAGGTCATGGGTTCTTTTTGAAAGATAACAATCCAACAAGTTTGGTAATACCCAAAAAAGCGTAACTTTGCAGCGATAATACACAATAGGGGTGCCTTTGCCCGCCAGGAAGCGGGATGAAAGACAGGCTGAGATCAAACCCTTTGAACCTGGACGGATAATGCCGGCGTAGGGAACAAGCGAATCTCACATTTTCCTCTATTGATTTAAATGTTTAACAATTAAATCAAAGAGTTATGTTCAACAAAATCATTCTTTTCACCTTAGCAATGCTGCCTTTAGGGCTCGCAGCGCAATTCACCCTGCAGGGAGATGTTATCACGGCTGATGGCCGCGAAGCACTGGCAGGAGCACATCTCACACTTAATCCCGGGAATCAACATCTGGTTACAGATGCCCACGGGAAGTTTGAGTTTAAAAAGCTCAAGACAGGCACTTATGTGCTTAATGTAAGTTTTATCGGCTTCGAAACTGAAGTCGAAGAGATTCAGTTACAGCAGGATGAAACCCTTTCTTTTGTACTGAAGCCAGCGGCTTTTTTGCAGGATGAGGTCGTTGTGCGTGCTTCACGTCCTGAGCCAAAAACACCTTTAACTTACAGCGTGGTGGATGCTGCTGAGTTAAGAGAGAAAAACAGCGGGGCAGATATGCCCTACCTGCTTCAGCAAACGCCTTCGCTGGTTGTAAGTTCGGATGCCGGAACAGGGATCGGCTATACCAGTCTAAGGATCAGAGGAACAGATATTACGCGCATCAATGTGACCATGAACGGGGTGCCGGTGAACGATCCCGAATCGCATGGAGTTTTCTTCGTTAACCTGCCCGATTTTGCTGCTACGGTGGATAATATTCATATTCAACGGGGAGTTGGAACATCAGCCAATGGAGCTGCTGCATTCGGTGCCAGCCTCAACATCAAAACACAGGCTCCTTCGGCCAATGCCTATGCCCGCCTGGAGTCGCAGGCAGGTTCGTTTAATACGTTTCGCAACAGCCTGAGCTTTTCTACCGGACGCAGTTCAAAAGGCTTTGTGCTGGATGGCAGGCTGAGCCACATCACCTCAGACGGCTATATTGACAGAGCTTCGGCCGACCTGAAATCTTATTACCTCTCCGGCTCATGGTCAAATGCACAAACCTTGATAAAACTCATTGCCACAAGCGGCAAGGAAACCACCTATCAAGCCTGGAACGGGGTGCCAAAAGACAGCTTAAAAACTGCTTCCAGTAGACGGTATAATTCTGCTGGTGAGATGTTTAACAGTGCTGGTGAATTTATTGGTTTTTATAAAAACCAAACTGATAACTACCAGCAGGATTATTATCAATTTCATATCGCTCATCAGTTTACAAGCTATACCAGCCTTAGCGGAACAGCATTTCTTACAAAGGGAAAAGGCTATTACGAAAGCTGGAAAAACCAACGAAAGTTCAGCGAATTTGAATTACCGGATGTTGTTATTGGATTGGATACTATCAGTCGTACCGATCTGGTTCAGCAAAAATGGCTCGACAACGATTTTTATGGTTTCAACCTGGCATTTCGACATGAAAAAGGACGTTTGAACAGCACTTTTGGCGTGGGCTGGAATCAATATGACGGCAATCATTATGGCTATATCAGCTGGGCACAATATGCCTCTGCCAGCACCAACGAAAAACCCTGGTACACCAATACTGGTTTAAAAAATGATTTTAATGTGTTTTTGAAAGGGCTCTACAAACTGAGCAGCTCACTGAGTGCTTTTATCGACATGCAATACCGCCATATTGATTATCAGATGAAAGGCATTCACGACGACCTGAGGGATATCAGTCAGCAGCATAGCTTTGATTTCTTCAATCCCAAAGCGGGTTTGTTCTTCACGATCAGCAGCCGCAGTGAGGCCTATGCTTCAATTGCCGTTTCTCATCGCGAACCCAACCGTTCCGTATATCGTGATGCCGATCCCGGACAGCTGATAGAACATGAGCAATTGGTCAATCTGGAGGTGGGGTATGGCTTCCGGTCGTCCAAACTGAAGTTGAATTCGAATGTCTATTTTATGCGCTACAACAACCAATTGGTGTTAACGGGCAAGATAAACTCTGTGGGAGCTCCCATCCTTACCAATGTGCCTGAAAGTTATCGGTTGGGAATTGAAAACAGCCTGGAATATAGCATCAGCAGGAGGTTTAGCATAGGCGGACACCTCAGCCTTAGCAGCAATAAAATCCTGAACTATATCCATTATATTGATAACTGGAACTATTGGGACGATCCTGATAATCAGCCTTATCAATACACTTACGAGATGGGTACGACGGATATTTCATTTTCCCCTTCGGTGGTTGGTGGTTTCACGCTGGGCATTTTGCCTTTTGATGGCTTCGCAATCGACCTGACCGTAAGTTATGTCAGCCGGCAGTATCTGGACAACACATCCAGCAAGAATAGAAGTCTTGACCCTTATTTTGTTACAAATGCCAATATGCGTTACGAAATTCCACAGACATTATTTAAAAAGCTTGAACTCAAGCTTCAACTCAACAATCTCACCAGCCGTTGGTACGAAACCAATGGATGGGTGTATCAGTATGTGCTTGATGATGAGGAATTTACTATGGATGGGTATTTTCCACAAGCTTTGCTGCATGGGGTTGTCGGACTTTCGGTAATGTTCTGATTTAACTCAATTCAAATAAAGATCCAGCCTGATTTTCTCAAGCCGGATTTTTTTTATCTTGTTAAAATCTCATAGGTCTTAAAGCTGCTTTTCATGGGAGGTTCCTGTCCGTTTTTCACAGCTTCTTCAATATCCTGGAAACCTCTTTTATGTCCCTGGATAAAAGCCTCTGTGGAGGTCCAGGCTTTGAAGTTGTCTTCACTTTCCCAATGACTTACAATCAGATATTCAGATTGCTGGTCGTTGGGCTTGAGCACATACATATGCTGAAAACCCGGCATTGTATCAATGGCACCTGCCCTGGTAGAGAATAGTTCTTCAAAACGGCTTTTGTAGCTTTCCTGACAACTGATATAATTTATTGCAACAAACATTTTTTATGGATTAGTTGAAAACGAAATGAATTGTAACGCAAAAAAAGCTGAAATGCCAACCAGCAACCATCCCCTAATTTAGGTATTTTGCGACAAACTGATTGCTAAAAACTAAACACATTTTTGCAGCAAAACACGTATGAAGGATTTTTTACAAGATTTTTTCTACTTTTATCCTTTAAAAGGCTTTTATTTGGACTTTAAATCAAGCTGAATACTAACAATCAAATTCCTGAATTTATGGTACCACAAATTTCCACTCTGGGTGGCTATATCTTTGAATATCAAAAAAGTGTAACTAACCCAACGGGTTTTTGGGCGCATATTGCCGATAGTTTTTTTTGGCGAAAAAAATGGGATTGCGTGCTCGACTGGGATTTTGAGAAAGCCCGCGTGGAATGGTATTCCGGAGCAAAGTTGAACATCACAGAGAATATTTTTGAGCGACATCTGTTTTATCGGGGCAATCAAAAGGCTTTAATCTGGGAGCCTGACGATCCTTCGGAGCCTGTTAGGGAATTAACGTATCAACAGCTTTTTGATGAAGTAAAACGCTTTTCTAATGCGCTTCTGCGGGCCGGCGTCAAAAAAGGCGATCGGGTCGGGATTTATTTGCCGATGGTTCCCGAATTGGTTATTGCTATGCTGGCTTGTGCAAGAATAGGTGCCATTCATTCTATTGTCTTTGCCGGATTTTCGGCACAGTCGCTGTCCGATCGGATGCTGGATGCCGGTGCCACCGTTTTGATCACTGCTGATGGAGGTTTTAGAGGAAATAAAATTACACCGCTCAAAGCCATAGCCAATGAAGCCATGGAAAGCTGTAATTGCGTGAAAAAAGCAATCGTGTTGAAGAGAACAGGCGAAAAAGT
>DJWN01000080.1 GCA_002440975.1 Bacteroidales bacterium UBA6229 | reverse complement strand
GATGGCGATGTTTATTTCTGTAGTGCTGATATTGGCTGGATCACCGGACACAGCTACCTGGTTTATGGCCCCTTACTGAATGGTGCTACCAGTCTGATGTTCGAGGGCGTGCCCACCTGGCCTGATGCCGGACGTTATTGGGAGATTGTGGACAAGCACAAGGTGAATCAGTTTTATACAGCTCCAACGGCCATCCGCTCGCTGATGGCACTTGGGATGGAATGGCTTGATGGCAAGCATCTTTCGAGCCTTAAAGTGCTGGGAACTGTGGGTGAGCCAATCAACGAAGAAGCCTGGCACTGGTATCACGATCATATTGGCAAAAACCGGTGCCCCATTGTGGATACCTGGTGGCAAACCGAAACCGGAGGTATGATGATCAGTCCGCTGGCAGGCATCACACCCACCAAACCTTCCTATGCCACCATGCCGTTGATGGGCATACAGCCTGTTATCGTTGATCCTGAAGGTAAGGAACTTACGGGTAACAGCGTGGAAGGTAACCTTTGCATTAAATACCCCTGGCCCGGAATAGCACGCACCATCTGGGGCGATCACGACCGTTTTGCTCAAACGTATTTTTCTACTTATAAAAAGTTATATTTCACCGGCGATGGCGTGAAACGTGATGAAGATGGTTATTATCGCATCCTGGGCAGGGTGGATGATGTGATCAACGTCTCTGGTCATCGGATGGGAACGGCAGAAATCGAGAATGCCATCAACGAACACCCGCTGGTGAGCGAATCGGCTGTGGTTGGTTATCCCCACGATATCAAAGGACAGGGCATCTATGCCTATGTGGTTTGCATCGATTTTAGTACGGGAGGTGAAGAGGGAATCAAACATTCGGTGCTGATGGCTGTTTCCAAGTTGATCGGTCCTTTCGCCAAGCCAGATAAGATTCAGATTGTGAGTGGTTTGCCCAAGACAAGATCGGGCAAGATCATGCGCCGTATCTTGCGGAAAATCGCTGAAGGCGAAACAGGTAACTTTGGTGATACCACCACTTTGCTGGATCCCGAAATTGTGGAGGAGATCATTAAGGGACGTTTGTAAACTTTGATGCAACAGCATTTAAATGATGTGTAAATACTATTTTTGCGCAATGTTTTGGATGCGATTGCTTGCAATTCTTTTTCTGCCCGGTCTGCTTTTCAGTCAAACTTCTTCTTCACAGATTGAGTTGATCCTGAATTCGCGATGGAATGTGCAGGATGCCGGAATCAATCAGGATGGCCAATATTTTATCCTAAGTCGCTTTGCAGAGGGGAATAAACTTTTTTTGTGGCATCCCGACATTGCTGCAATTGATGAAGTGAAGTGGCCTGGAATGGAGCCTCAGCAAGCTTTCTGGACGCAATCAGGAAACCTTATTGTTGCTTTTGAAGATCAGATTTTTGAAGTCAGGCAGAAAAAAATCATCCCTTTGATGACTGATCGCGATATACAGGCTTACGATCCAAAATTGAATCATACTGAGAATTTACTGCTTTTTCGGGGAAAAAGGCCTAACCAGTTAGAGGCAGGCTTGTTTACCTTTGATTTTGTTTATCAAAATCTGAATCAGTTCGAGGGTACCAAAGGGTGCCGACATGCCAGCTGGTCGCCATCGGATGAATTAATTGTTTGCACAAAAATCGAAAACAACAGGCAGATATTAAAGCTATTTCATTGGTATGCAAAGTCTTATGCTGATATTCAAAGTGATTCGCTTGATTTTATTCAGGCGATATGGTCAGACAGTGATTACAGGTTATTTGCCTTAGCTTCAGGCAAAAAGCAGTCGTATATTATCAATATCAGAAAAGACGGTAGCAAACCGGAAATTGTATTGCAAACAAAAAAATCACTACATTTACTGCATTATCTGTCGGAGCAAAATAAAATCTTGGCAATTGAAGAAACTTTGGATGGCCATAAACAGTTGATAACAATTGATTTGACTGAACATTATCCTATTTATCCGATTAAACCTTAAATACATTACCTATGAATCAACAACAACAAAACCTTGATTTTAAAAAGATTTTACCCATTGCCATCATTGTTGGGGCAGTGCTGATCTTGATTATTTTCTGGAGCCGGATGACGGTTACAATCCCTGCCGGTCATGGCGGTGTATTGTTTAAACTTTTTGCAGGCGGTGTCGATACCGAGACGACTTACAAGGAAGGATTTCATTTTTTGGCTCCCTGGAATACAATGTATCTTTACGAAACCCGTCAGCAGGAAGTAGCCGAAGAAATGAATGTTTTATCCTCAAACGGATTGGAAATCAGGGTCGATTTTTCAGCCTGGTATCAGCCAAAATGGGATCAGCTGGGTTTTTTACACTCACAAATTGGAACCGATTATATGCGCCGTGTGGTGATTCCATCCCTGAGATCAGCTGCCCGTTCGGTGGTTGGCCGCTACACTCCGGAGCAGATTTATTCAACCAAGCGCGATGCCATTCAGGTTGAGATTTTTGATGAGACAAAGAAATTGCTCGATCAAAAATATGTACAACTCAATCAGGTGCTGATTCGCTCCATTACGCTTCCGCCAACAATCAAAACGGCTATCGAAAGCAAACTTAAGCAAGAGCAGGAAGCACTCGAATATGAGTTTAAACTTGAAAAGGCCGAGCAGGAAGCCGAACGCCAGCGTATTGATGCTGAGGGTAAAGCGCGTGCCAATAAAATTTTAAGTGCAAGTATTACTGAGTCAATTCTGCGCGAGAAAGGAATAAATGCAACCCTGAAGCTTGCCGAATCTCCAAATTCAAAAGTGGTAATTATTGGTAATTCAGGCGATGGCCTTCCGATTATCCTGGGAGATAATAAATAGAATCCGAATGCCTCAAAAAAAACGCTCTGATTTTTAAGTCGGAGCGTTTTTTGTTGGCAACTTTTTGATTTGTCTTACTTTTGCACTTCCTATGAAACCACAAACGATCAGAATAAAAAACCGCAGAGCCAGCTTTGAATATTTTCTGGAAGAGAAATTCGTTGCCGGACTGGTACTCACCGGCACCGAAATAAAATCTATCCGGCTGGGCAAAGTAAGCCTCAATGAAGCCTATTGTGTTTTTTTGAAAGAAGAACTTTTTGTAAGAGAGATGCATATCGCTGAATACAGCTTTGGAACCTATAACAACCACGATCCTAAACGCGACAGAAAACTTTTGATGACATCCCGCGAGCTTAAAAAGCTTCGAACAAAAGTGAATGAAAAGGGTTATACCATAGTTCCGGTGGTGTTGTTTGTGAACGATAAAGGTCTGGCCAAGCTCGAAATAGCCCTGGCAAAAGGGAAACATCATTACGATAAGCGCGAAGACCTTAAAAAGAAAGACAGCAAACGCGAGCTGGACCGTTTGAAGAATTTCTAAAGCATTTGAATCATGACAAAGACGATTATTGCAGCTATATTACTCTTTTTTATTTCTTATTCGGCTGTGGCTCAGGAAGCTAAAATTGACTGGCTCGATTTTGAAACAGCAGTCGAAAAGATGAAGACAAAACCCAAAAAGATATTTATTGATATGTACACCGACTGGTGTGGGTGGTGTAAAAAAATGGATAAGGAAACCTTTGCCAATCCGGTTATTGCGGCCTATATGCAGGAGCATTTTTATATGGTTAAGTTTGATGCCGAACGTTCCGACACCGTATTTTTTGCCAATCGTAGGTTTGTGAATCCCAATCCGGGCAAATCGCGCAGCTCACACGAATTGGCGCAGGCACTGCTGCAAGGCAAGATGTCGTATCCAAGTTATGTATTTATGAACGAGGAAATGAAAATCATCAGTGTTGTTCCAGGCTTTTTTCCTCCTCAGAATTTCGAACCTGTGATTCATTATTTTGGAGACGGATATTATGAAAATCAGGATTGGGAAAACTTCAGTAAGGCGTTTAAGGGAAGACTTGGCGGGAAAT
>DJWN01000085.1 GCA_002440975.1 Bacteroidales bacterium UBA6229 | reverse complement strand
TATTGGTTTTCCTTCCGTTGTACTTTTAAACAAAGAATATGAAGTCGTTTATAAGCATACAGTAAAAAATGATTTGATACAAGAATTATGACTATAACTTAAATAATTTCCTGAAGACAGCTATTACAATCCCTATCTTAATGATCTCAATGCCAATTTACTAATTGTTTTTCAGAAGACCCTAATAAGCAATTTTTTTTATTGCCAATCTATTGTGTTCTCTAATTGTGTTGCAGAGCAGTAAAAAGAAGGTAAAACTGCCGCAGAATATTCAAATCTGCTATCTTTACTGCCCAAAAAATTCTCCTGTTGAAAAAAAAATTGGTGATATTTTTGATTTTCATTTTCACAGTTTCAGGTCTGGAAGCTGATGATTTGAATAATTTTCAAGTTACTCTCCCAAATGTTTTAGTGTCAGACGTCAACCAAAACGTTGAAATCAGGGCGGTTGGAGAGCTTTTTGGAAAGTTGGAAGGCCAAACAGTAAAGGCAGTTTTCAATGATGAAATACGGGAGTTGAGCTTTGAGAAAAACCTGGCTGTCATCAAACACGACTTTCCGGATGAAGAGTTGCTAACATTGACAGTCGATGGTTTTCACTGGCAACAAGAAGTCACCCCCATTCCGCTGTGGATGTCGGTATTGCCTCCTTTGATTGCGATTTTGATGGCACTTTTGCTTAAAGAGGTTTTTGTTGCCTTGTTTTTAGGAATTTTGAGCGGAACTACAATCATGTTTTATTACCAGGGTTCGGGCTTTTTTGTGGCGATTTTCAAAGGCTTGCTGGCGATTATTGATACCTACGTCATGCAGTCGTTACTCGATCCCGGCCACATGGCAATCATTATCTTCTCGATGGTGATTGGTGGCATGGTGCATCTGATCACCCGAAATGGTGGAATGCTGGGCGTAGTAAACCGGCTGTCGCGCTTTGCCAAAGATGCCCGCTCCGGGCAATTGGTGACCTGGCTGTTGGGCATCGCTATATTTTTCGATGACTATGCCAACACATTGGTTGTTGGTAATACCATGCGTCCTGTTACAGATCGTTTGCGCATTTCGCGCGAAAAACTTGCGTATATTGTTGATTCAACCGCTGCACCTGTGGCAGCAACAGCTTTTGTAACCACCTGGATTGGTGCCGAGCTAAGCTATATTCAGGACGGACTTAACACCATTGGCTTACAGGAATCGGCTTATAACGTTTTCTTTAACTCGCTGGCTTATAGTTATTATCCGATTCTGGCATTGGCATTTATTCTGATGCTGGTATGGCAGCAGCGTGATTTCGGCCCCATGTTCAAGGCTGAGAAAAATGCCCGGATCAATCCTGATTTTCACCAGAAACTATCCGAAACAGAAAATACATCCAACACTTTAACCGCTGAAACACATCAAAACCCAAGAGCCTTTAATGCTGTAATTCCGGTTTTAATTATTGTTTTGGGAACAATAACAGGTTTATTATACACAGGCTGGGATCAGGCAGTGTGGAATGATGAATCTATTGGTTTTGGAAGAAAAATTTCAGCTATTATTGGTGGTGCAGATTCCTATGCTGCGCTCTTATGGTCGTCACTTTTGGCCATGCTGGTTGCGATTGCGCTTACGTTAACTCAAAAACTGTTGAGCCTCAAAGACACCATAGAGAGCCTGGTAGATGGCTTTAAAATGATGCTTACGGCTATCTTGATTTTAACACTGGCCTGGTCGGTTGCGCTGGTAACAGATCATATGCACACAGCCGATTTCATCTCGAAGGGTTTACTGGAGCTGTCTTTTTCGCCTTATCTGGTGCCGGCTTTCACTTTTATTCTGGCGGCATTGGTGGCTTTTTCTACGGGCTCCTCCTGGGGAACAATGGCCATTTTGTATCCGCTGATTTTGCCCACTTCCTGGCTGTTAACCCACGAAACCGGCATGACGGAGGCCAATAGTTTGCTGATTTTTTACAATGTTGTTTCAGCTGTTTTGGCAGGCTCTGTGCTGGGGGATCACTGCTCGCCAATTTCTGATACAACGATTTTAAGCTCGTTGGCCAGTTCCTGCAATCATATTGATCATGTGCGCACGCAACTGCCTTATGCCCTTACCGTGGGATTTATTTCAATAGTAATCGGAACTATTCCGGCAGCTTATGGGGTTCCGGCTTATTTGTTGTTTCCCGCCAGCATGGGATTGCTTTATCTGATCATCAGATTCTTTGGGAGAAAGCTTCCGGAAGCCATTGCCGATTAAAATTACCAGGCCTGCAGCAGTTGACTGAGTAAGGTGATGGTGAAAATCGTGATCATCAACCAGCCGATAAGTCCTTCAATGACGGTAAGATACATGGGAGCCCTGTTTTCAGGAGTTTTGCCAAATCCCATCGCTAAAAACATATTGAGGCTGAGCATAAAGCTGTTGATGAATTTGATGAGGAGCACAAAAGCAAAATAGATGAACAAGCTCAAAGCGGTGATAGTTCCTACCAGTGCTTTACGTGAACTGTTAAGCTGATTCCATTTACCGTGCATTAATTCAATTTTGGAATAAACAAACCAAATCAGCTGTTGACGGGCGTTCCAGAAAAAATAAAGCGGAAACCCAAGTCCGCGCACCAAAAGTGGTATCTCCGAACGATTTTTGAGATAATGGGTTTTGATGGCTTCAAATTGTACTTTTTCCTCTTCTATATCATTGCTATACAATTCTTTCAAGCTTTTCTCAGTCATAAAATACTCCGAAAGCAACATATATTGCCTTACGAAATAATTGAAGTTTATGCCATCC
This sequence comes from Bacteroidales bacterium UBA6229, assembly GCA_002440975.1. GTDB lineage: Bacteria > Bacteroidota > Bacteroidia > Bacteroidales > F082 > UBA5536. The sequence goes on along the minus strand of DJWN01000085.1, from coordinate 12,828 downwards.
CAATCAGAATAGCTGATCATATAAAAAAATGCAAAGATCAAAATGGTATAAAGTGCTATTTGAAGTGATTTGGCTGGATTGGTAGCATAATCGGAAAAAAAGCTGAGAAAGCGATTCAGGTGATAACCAATAAATAGGTTTAAGGAAGGCTCAAGGTCGTATTTGAATTTTTGATAACGTGTTTCAATATCTTTGATTTCGATGTAAGATGCATTGATAGATTGCCGGTCTGCCCGAGCCTGATACATCCCGTTTATTTTGTTGTAGCAACTCATCAACTCGTTGTAATGCAGTGTACTGGCAAGTTGTTGAGTTGATTTTGCCTGATAAATTTCCGGCCTGCCACTGCCTTTTTCGAGCAACAGGCTCAGTTTTTCGCCTCCTATATTATTCCAGGGCAAATTGGTGTTTTCTGCAGGGAAATCAAAATTTTGTACGGCAATAAAATCACTGATAAGCAACGAATCTCCAAGTAAGGATTTTTCAATGTTTAAATCCGTCAGATCAAGACCAAAACCATTGATTCCAAATAAACTTAGTTTGCTGATTTCTGCGGCAGAAAAGTTGATGCTGAATATGTAATCAATACCCGTAGGTTCAAAAGTCAGGTCAGAAAGATTGATCACGCCAAAACTTTGATCAGAAAAATCGAGCTGTGGATGAAATTGTTCTTCATCAAGACTGGCTATGACTATACTGTCAGCGTAGAAACGGCAATTTTCTAATTTCAAAAAATCTGCATCCTGATTCAGATCCAGTTTGTTTCCAAAATTTGAGCCGCTAAACTGAATACTGCCAAGTGTCTCTTCTCCATTGAATTCCAGTATTCCACCAAAGCTGCAATTTTCTATGCGCACCGGATAGCTGCCATCCGTTGTGCAATTTTCGAACATAAGATCATTGTCACTGCTCAAACTAATGCCATTCAGCCGCAGGAAATTCCAGTCTTTGAATACCACCTTCTGATTCTCTCCCAACTTGAATTGCACATTGTACAAATACAGCGAAACTGCCTGATCATAAGGTGCTTCAATTACATATTCCTTGTAGAATAATTTATCAACAAGAAATTTTTCATCTCCCGGCTGGCTGGTAATAACAACATCCTGCACAAAAATATCGCTGTCCATTTGGTTGATAAGTGCAACTAATTGCTGAACAGAAATTTCTGCAGTAACAGCTTCAACTATTTCTTCCTCTTCTTCCTCAAAAACCTGCGCATTAAGATCAGCTGTTTGCAAACCAATAAGAAATAATAAAACCAATAATTTGAACAGCTTTTCTATCATGTTTGGCATTATTTTTTGAGTAGATCAGCTTTCAGGTTGATTTTAATCTGGCTGTGATCCGTGTCGAAATCAAGCAATAGATCTCCGGTATCTTTATAGAGTTTTACCTGATTAAGCGGATAACTCAATTGCCCGTTTGACAGCTCAATACCCGAAAATATTTCCACACTCGCATTGCCGCTTTTGTATGCCACAACTTTAATCCTGGCATTATCACTAATTTTTATTTTATCAAAAACAAGGGCATCTCCACTATCCGTTCGGATGCTGATGATTCCTCCTGCATTTTTCATAAAACTCATGCTGCCAAAGCTCTTATAAAAACCAGGTGCAAATTGGGCAAAAGCGGGATTATACCGGTTAAATACTTCCTGAACTTTTTGCCCTTTAAGTTCTATGGTGTTTATTTGCAATAATTTAGTTGCTGCAAACAGGCCTGCAATAGTTTTTTCATAGGCTTCCTCAAGCAGCAGATCATTTTCTGATTTAAGGCTTTCGGCAGGATCAAAGTCCGCTTCTGAATCAAAGCGTTTTTCAGATTTCATATTCATGCCCGAACTGGCAAAAAAGGAACCTGTGAGGTAAAGGTTTCCTTCGGGACTTGCTTGTAATCCGTAATGATCAAAGTTTTCTGATTCGCTGTATAGTCTTGCTGATATCTTACTTCCTTTCGCATCAAAGGCGGCAGCAAACATAAAATTGGAGTTTTGATTCAGCTTGTCGAGACCGGCCTGCGTAGCCCATTTCATAGTGCCGTCTGTGCTCATCCTCAGGATGAAAATATCAGCTCCCGGTGCAGCTGACAGACTTCCTTTTCCCAAACTCATTTCATCTCTGAAAGTTCCTGCCACACTTAATAAACTACCATTTTCAAGGTGGAGATCGTAAGCCATATTGTCGTTGGTTCCCTCAAAATGCTTGATCCAGCGTAAGTTAAAATTCTTGTCAAGCGAAATCAGTACAGTATTTTTAATTCCTGAATTGGAGGTTATCTTTTCGTTTCCAAAATTAAATTCCGAAACAAAATAGCCACAGGCATACGCATTTCCGGCTTCGTCAAATAGTAAGTCATTCAGCCTGTCGGCCCTGTACAAACCGGCTTTGAGCAGGAGTTCGCGGATTTGCATTTCCTGTTCCGAAACTGCATCAACCAGCACCAGATCAGGTGTTTGGTTTTTTACCATGGGCATCACCAAACCAATCGGGGCGGCGATAAAAGTAGGGTCGGCAACAATATAGCGGCAACCATCGTGTTCAAATCCTGCACCTTCAATACCTTCGATACAGACAGCTGTAGCCATATGTCCTTCAAAAGCCAGTCCAACCACTTTGATGTCTAGCAGGTTACGAGCGAGCCAGGCAAACAATACGGATCGGTCTTCGCAATCGGATGCTTGATAATGAAATAGCTCATCCGGAAACAAAAACTTTTCCTTTCCGAATTGCTCCTGATCAGTTTGGTATTCAAAGGCATTTTGAACAAAACTCAATAGCAGCCCTGTTGCCTCGGCTTTAGTAAGTTTATCCAGATAAGTTTTTAATGCCAGCGCAAGTGATTCTTTGGTTCGCAAATCGATTGCAGAGTTGAAATAAACTGATGCATCCGTAAGCGGAAGGCTGTTGTAGAACCTCAACAGATTTTTGTTGTAAACCACATCAAAGCTGTAGTTTTTGCCTGCATGATCAAAAGAAATTTTTTTAACTCCCATTTCTAAAGGTAGATTCAGAGGTCTGCGAATGGTGAGGTCGGGAATGATATCCGCTTCCGGAAACTGCCCTGCGTAGGTGCTGATATTGTCTGGAGTACCTAGAGGAAGGTAATAGGGACGGTTGTCGATCAACACAAAATTTTCGCCAAATCTTGTTTGTAGAGCAGGCTGCAAAACAAAAAGCTGCTCGTTGTTAAAAGCTATTTTGGCCAGAAATCGGGAACGGGTAAGCAGAAACCATTCCAACAGGGCTTGCTGATTGGTGTTATCGGCTTGAATAGCCTGTGCGGTAGCTTTAACAAGTTGTGTGTAGGCAAAATCGTTCAGGTTGAGATCGGTTTTGTACTCTTGAAGCTGGCTGATCAAGTGATTGTAATAACTTTCGCTTATCACTGTCCACCAGTCGCTAATGCCATCAGCTGAAATTGTTTCAAGCTTTGTGGTTTTCAAGCGGGGATCATAATTTAGCTGAACAGGGGCACCATAAAAATCGAAAGCTAATGCTGTTCCTTTAAAATTTTCCGGCTCAGATTTTTGGATATTCGGTAGCCTGGTAGGAGGTTTTTCTTTTGGAGGCTTTTGTGGCTGGATACCAGTTTTTTCCTGATTCTTTTCAGTAAACTTTGGTGGTTTTTCGGGTTTTGGCCCTGGGTTTTTGGGTTTTCCGGCGGTGGCTTCGAATGATTGAAACGATTTGGCCAGAAAGTCGGCAAATTCTGCATCAATCCTGGCTACAAACTGATCGAATTGCTGCTGGGTTTCTTTCTCAAAATCAGCATATTCCTTTTCAATTTGTTTTTGAAATTCTTCAAAAGTCTGAGCATTGCACGGATTAATATTCATTAAACCAAGAACACATCCCAGAACAATTGCTTTACTAATCCGGATATTCATTGGAATTATTTTGGATGATAGCAAAAATAAATTTCAGCTGAATCTGCAGTAATTGTTACAAATTCAGCTGAATAAAAGCAAACAATTAGAATTCCAATACTTTGGAGATTTTTTGATCATCCATGCCCGAGATTTTTTTCAGATCTTCCCGGATGATGTTTTTAGCCATCTTAAGTGCTTCTTCAGTTGAATAGGCTATCGTAACACGCACTTCTGTGTTTTTACCAACGGGCTTATAAGCTTCAAAAGCTGTAAGAGTACGTCCCATATGCTGGTTCAGTTTCGATTTGAACTGCCCCATGGTCTGCGTAATCGAGGCCGCTTCATCCGAAGAAAGCTGCTGATTGCCAATGTTTGTAGTGACCAGGCCTGCAACTTCTGTTTCAATTTGTCCGGCCAGATTGATCTTGGCAACTTCATAAGCCTGCAGTTTTGCAGCTGTTTGAGTTTCACCAACAGAACTTCCGTCCGCTATGAAATACTTTTTTTGGCCTTTATCATCAATTTCATAGGCCATCATCCACGAATTTTCGAGCTGCTTATCCATGGGAAGCTGGCCGGGATTAACTTTGTAGCCTTCTTTGTCCATGCGTTTGGCTTCTTTGCGGGCATCTTTTAGTGCTTTGGATTTTACTTCTTTTTTGAGCTCTTTCGAACTCTGGGCGAGCAATGCCGAACCCGACATAACAATGGTAAATGCCAGAATAGCCGACATCATCAGGTTGAGTTTTTTCATTTTTTTGGTTTGTTAAGGTTATACGTAAGTTGGATTATGATTCCTTAATTTTAACAACCAAAAGTAATTATTCTTAACAGAGATTCAAAATTTGAATCTTTCTTTTTTATTTTTCTTTTAAAAAAATTTGTGATTACTGCAGAACCCATTACTTTTATGCCTTGGTTTAATGCTATGACTTCATTTGAGGATTTTTATATCGCTTGTCCGTGTTGCAGTGCCTGGTTGATCGGAAAAAAAACCAAAGCAGATTCAGTAAATCAGTCGGTATTATATTCTGATGGTATGATAATCAATGATTTGATTCCTGCTAATCCCCAAAAAATTGTGTTATGTCCGGCTTGTGGATATTTGTTTTGGCTTCAACCGGATGCCTGCCACAATTCTATTTCAGATTCCGAAAAGCTAACGGCCTATACCTGGCCAAGTTGGCGGTTTTTTGGCTGTAACTTATTGGATAACAACGGGAGAATCGCGCTTATCAATCATTATTGGAATGCGTTGAAATTATTAAGACCAATAAGTGTTGAGCAAGAGATTATCATTCGAAAATCGTTGCTTTGGGCCTATAATGATTTGTATCGGGATGCGGATGCCTGGAAGTTTGTTGATGTTGTTAGGGGCAGGATAAATTTTTTCTATTGGATTATTTCCCGAAAGTTTAGCCGAAAAGGCCGGGTCTTGTTTGAATCGGAAAAACCGCGCTTCGAAACTAATCTTCTTAGACTTATTGAAATACTTGAGCAGGATGCCAACGCTGAACCTGCCATAATCGCAGAGTTCTATCGTGAACTTGGTGATTTTAGAATGGCAGCACAATTTCTTTCGAAAATCGTTCGGCGAACGCATTTTATTAATCTGTTGAATTCTCAAATACAGCTCGGTGATAAAAGCGTGTTCAAAGTTGCGGGATAAGTATTTGATTTTTTTCGGCTTATTTAAAATCAGTATAAATAGTATTGAATTGTATTGGAATTTTGATTTTCTTTTCAAAAAGGTATCCGATATGTTTTAACTTAGCATAAGTTTGAAGTATATTTGAAGGTGATTTTTTGGAGAAAATGGCATAATGCATAACAAACCAAAACCAATTTATTATGAACCAGCTATTTATTGGAACATCCAATCAAGAAACAGTTTATTTGGAATTAAAGTCCATACAGCGACATATGGCATGTTTTGGTGCTTCCGGAAGCGGAAAGACAGTTGCCTGTAAGGTTTTGTCGGAGGAGTTGGCTTTGCAGGGAATTCCAATGATTATCTTCGACCCGCAGGGTGATATTGCCTCATTAATCAATCCTGAAACTGATGATGAATTGTTGGCATCCAAAGGCTTAAATCCTGATATTAGGAGACTCCTGACCGAGAAAACGGAGGTTTTAATTTGGACGCCAGGCAGTTCCAAAGGTCTTCCTTTGTCGATTAATCCCTTGCAATTCGAACAGGTTCACGGTATGGATGCTGAAGACCGCCTGCGTTTTTTTTCGGCAACGGCCAAAAATGTGATCGAGCTTATTGGTTACGATGCCGACAGCGATGATGGAAAATCAGCAGAATCGGTTTTGAGTACCGTCTTTGATTATTGTTACCAGAAAAAAGTTCACCTCAGTAGTTTTGAAGGTCTGATAGATCTTTTAACTGATTTGCCTGAGTCAGTAAGTGAGATAGTTACCAAGATCAGTAGTTCGAAGGATTTGCAGGAACTGATAAAAAAGCTACGTTTTTTAACGATTGGATCCCGCAAACTGATATTTGAGACCGGATATCCAGCCACAATAGAGGCATTGCTGGGCTTGGGTGAGCATAATACCGGAAAGACCCGTCTTTCGGTGATCTACCTCAATACACTTGCAACACAGGAAGAGAAAGAGTTTTTTATGGCTTACATTGCCCAATTGCTTTATAACTGGATGCTTCAGAATCCACTTTCAAACGGGCAAGATGGCTTGCAGGCCGTACTCTATATTGATGAGATTGCACCTTATTTACCGCCGGTCAAAATGCCGTCGTGCAAGGAAAGTTTGATGCTGCTGTTTAAACAGGCACGTAAATATGGTGTGGGATGTTTGATAGCAACCCAAAACCCCGGAGATATTGATTATAAGTCCATCGCTCAGATTTCTACTTACCTGATAGGAAGCTTGAAAACCAAACAGGACCTTTCGAAGATCGAAACCAGGCTTGAATCGATGGCACCAACCAATGCCAGTGAACTGATGCAGAAAATTCCTGCATTAAAAAAGGGTTCTTTCTTGTTGCTTTCTCCTGATGAGGAAAAGAAAATACAGCAGTTTCAGGTTCGCTGGTTGCTTACTAAGCATGATGTGATCAGCGAAGATCAGCTAAATATTTTAGTTGAGGAGCACTGGCGACAGAAATATCAGAAACCTGCAACAGTAAATCCTAAGTTAGATACGCCAGTTGCTGAAATTACAGCTGATCAGTCACAAAATCTTATTGAACAGACCAACGAAGGCAAAAAGCAAGTGGCTGTTGCTGATGAAGATCAGGTTATGGTGATTGATTTGACCTTGCACGAACGAAATTTGAGCAAAGCCCTGAAGCCACATCTCGAACATAAAACCCTTAATCTGATCGCATCAGAAAAACTTGAATCCGCTGATTTTGAATATTTTCCACTACTTAAAGTTAAAATGTTGTTTAACAACAGAAAAGGTATTTTCAAAAAAAGGATCGAGCAAGTTCCTGTGAATCTGTACCTTGATTATAAGGAGATGAATATTCTGATGATTGCAGATAAGGAAATGCAGTTTGCTCCCTTGATTGAATTGGACCCACATAAAATTGATGATCTTGATGGGTTGATTTTTCCAAAATCTATGAAGCGAAGTGAGGTGGATTATGATTTTCGTAAGCTGGGTAAAAGGATCAGCCTTACGGATGTGAAATCGGTTGTGGAGAGGAAGTACGATGTTGAAGTTCAGGAAGTTGGTTTGCTGTTGTATCCTGTTTGGCACTGTTGCATAGTGCATAAGCAATCAGGCGCAAAGCGCAATCTGACTATTGATGCAGTTATGGGCTATCCATTACAATACCTGAATTAATTGGCTAAATATTAACACAAAACTTATGAAAAAGTTAGTCATACTTTTTGGTTTGCTATTCATAGCAAAGGTTTTTTATGCACAAGAAACTGAAGATCCTTTTGAGCAGTTTCGTCAGCAGTCACAAGCTGGTTTTGATCAGTTCAGGGAAGAAACAAACAAACAATGGGAAGCTTACGAAAAGGCTAATCAGGAAGCATTTGAGCACTTCAAAAAAGGGATTGAACAGAAATGGGGAGCTGGTAATTTCATCGAATCAACGCAAACCAGCTGGGTAGAATATAGTGAGGATGGTGAAAGCCGTACTTCTGTTGATTTTGAGCAGGAAGAGGCTCGAATTGAAATTTTAATGACACCCGAAGAGGCGGATAATGCTGATCTGGTGAAACAAAAGATTGCCGAAGCTGTGAAAGAACTTGCCCTAAACAAAGGCAAGACCAAAGATTTCGAAACGGAATACGAGAAACCTGAGCCATTATTGGATGAGCCTGTGCTAAAAGATCAGCTACAAAACGAGGCTGGTGAAACAGTTACAGATGAAAATCTGGCCGAATACGCTGAACAGATTGTGGAACAACAGCCAATCGAGAAAGAAATAGTAAAACCTAAACCACCAGAGCCTCAGCCTGAGCCTCAACCTGAACCAGAACCTCAAAAAGAGAAAGTGATCGTCAGTGTAAAAATCCCGCTTGCAACCAATAGCATACAAACCAGGGCTTTACGGTTTTACGAGCAAGTCATTTCCTATTCAACCCGCTTTATGATCGATCCGGCTTTGGTTTTCGCTGTAATTCATACTGAGTCCAGTTTTAATCCAAAGGCTAAAAGTCATGTTCCCGCATTCGGACTCATGCAGATAGTGCCGAAGTACGCCGGAAGAGATGCCTACAATTATGTGTATAAGGAAGATAAACTATTGAATGAGAATTATTTGTACGAAGCTCAGAACAATATTGAACTGGGATCGGCTTATTTGCATATGCTGATAGCACGCAGTTTTCGTAAGGTAGATGATCCTTTGAGCCGTATTTACTGTGCAATTGCTGCTTACAATACAGGTGCCGGCAATGTGAGCCGTGCCTTTATCGGAACAACAAAATTGTATCAAGCCATACCCGAAATCAATAAAATGTCTGCCGAGCAGGTGTACAATCATATGAAAAAGAACCTTCCTTACGAGGAAACCCAACATTATATAGAACGTGTTTCTTCCAGGATGAAAGTGTATGCCGACTGGCTATCTGATTGAAAAATAAACCTTTAAAACCAAATTAATATGAAAACAGTGAAAAATTTTAGCCTTTGTTTAATTGTTCTGCTGTGTTTGATCCACTTCAATGGAATAGCTCAAAAAATTGATTGTTTTGTTTTACAAGCTCCTGTAAAACAATATAATACCGTCAGGAAGATTGGTATAATGGAATTTACAGGCAATAAGGAGGCTGGCCAAATGCTCTCAGATCAAATGATTGCAAGATTATTGAACGAGAACCGGGGCATTGAAGACCAGCAAACCGGTTTTCTGGGAATGGGCAAGAAAGAGGAAGGGGTTACGCACATCAAAGGTTTTAAAACTAATGTTTACACCGTAATCGAACGAAATCAGATCAATGAAATATTAAAAGAACAACGCCTCGGACTTTCCGGTGTGATTGATGAATCAACTGCTGCAAGAGTTGGTGCTATCCTGGGCCTGGACGCCATTATTTTAGGAAATATTAAATATGAACAAAAGGAAGATAATACCACAAGTAGTTATGTTACCCTTGACGGAAAAACCAAGACAAAGTATTGTAAAATCAGAAAAGTTACATCCAATGCAAGCATGAAAATTGTAGAAGTTTCTACAGCCGAAATTATTGGTGTAGAGACGGCTGCTGCCGAAAGCGAAGATAAAAAATGTGATGATGAACGTTCAAAGATAGCTAACTACAATCAGTTGGTAAACAATGTGATAAGTCAGACTTCTAAGCAGTTTGTGGATTATTTTTCTCCATCTTACAAACTTGTTCGTTTCGAAATGGAGAAAATAAAAATTAAAGATCTAAAAAAGCAGGCCGATGAAGCCGCAAAGCATCTTGAAAATGGTAACTTACGTCAGGCATTCCCTTTGTTGGTTGCCATTTATGAAGCCGACAGCTATAATCCAAAAGCTGCTTACAATGCTGGTATAATTCACGAAATGACGGGTTTGTATGATGATGCAGTGAATTATTATCAAATTGCCAGTCAGCTTGATCAGGCAAATCAACTCTATGCCGATGCCCTGAAACGAGCCGAAGGAGGTGTGCATACCCTGGCATTTCTTGAAAGTATTGGCAAACCGATCGAAACCTACACTTTTACCGGAACCGGTGATGAACTGGCCACGAGAATCGTGTTGAAGGGTAAAAGCTCCGACCGTGTTGAGGTGTATGAGTTTCCGGATAGCAAAGCCGAGGTAATAGCGAAGATTCCGGGCGGACTTGAGTTTGTCGTTATCGAACAGCAAGGCGATTATTACCGCATTAAGTTGATCAACAATAACGAAGGATTTGTTCATAAAAAAGATGTAAACTAATTGATAGTGAAGCCTTATGAGAAAAATATACTGGCTTATCCTGCTCCTTTGTCCCATCATCACACAAGCCCAGCAACCACAATGGATTGATTATTCCTGGCGGCTATCTACCTATCCTGAAAAGGACTTTTTTATAACATTTATCTCTGGTGAGGTTTCCGAAAGTCAGGATGCCAAAAACCTGCTCGATGTGTATGAAGAGCAGGCTAAAGCTGCACTTATTCAGCAAATTCAGGTGAGTTTGCAGGCTGCTACGGATTATCAGGTCGCAAATATTGATGCTGCCACAACGGAAGCTTTCAGGATGCGCGCGCAGTCTTTGTCCAAAGCCCAGATAACAGGTTTAAGAACAGATCGCTATCACGACAGCAAAAAATCGTTGGCTTATGCCATTGCCTGGGCGAAAAAGTCGGAACTGAAGTATTTTTACAGGAATGCCGTAAACCGTTTGATGGAGCAGATTAAAAATCAAAAGCTTATGGCTGATGATTACCGATCGAAAAACGACCAACAACAGGCCTTGAAAACGTATTATGAAACCATGCCGGTGTTTACCGAACTGGAAGAAGCTCAGTTTATCCTGCTGGCATTAGAGATTGTAGATGAATCAGATACGAAGCTTAAGGAAAGCCATGAGCTGCTAACTGCTGTAAAAAGTGCCATTACTGATTTGCAACAAAGCGAGAAAGCCAGTATTGATGATTTGGGTTATTTTATGGCTTATGGATTGTTTTTGCAATTGGGTAATCTGCAATCTCCTGTTCACCTGCAAGCTTTTAGTTTTGAGAATTCAGGGTTGATTTCTGAGTTTTCAGAGCGTTTCAAAACAGCACTCTCAAGTGGATTTGTGCGAGCTGGCGATTACAAGGTTTCTGATTATCCTGGCAGTTCAGCCATTGCTGTTTCCGGATCTTATTGGAAAGAAGGGGAATCCCTTAAAGTAAATGCTGTTGCCCGTCAAAATGGACAAGCAAAAGCTGCTGCCGAAATCAGCCTGCCAGTTCAGTGGCTGCGCGACAGATCGGTAAATTGGGTTCCTGAAAATTATTTAAGAATTGCCAAACTTGCCGAAATCAGCCTTGAAGCTGTTAACCCACAGCAGGATGCACGTGCTGGTCGACCGCTTCCGCAGCCATTGAAAGTAACAGTGCAGAGCACAACCGAACCACTTACTGAAGTGCCTTTGGTTTTTTATTTGCAGGATGAAATGGTTGGTAAAGCAGCAACAAATCAGGCCGGGCTTGCTATTTTGCCTTTTACTGCCAAACAGGCTGATCGGCAAACTCAAATTGTTTTAGCAAAGCTTGATTTAAAAGCATTTATTGGAGGCGAGCCAGAGCCGGCTTTTTTGAGTCAGCTTGAAAAACAGTATCCCATTGCACCCGCCCGATTTATGATCAAAGTGGCTCCGCTGACTATTTTTGTGCAAAGCAGCGAAAAAGGTCATTACGGTAATCAGTTGGATATTAATTTATTGGAGCCAACTTTAAAAGAAGCCCTGGCCGAAAGAGGATATGCCTTTACCGATCAGATGAAAGAAGCTGATTTGTTGGTGGAGATTGATGCGAAAGCCAGAAACGGCTCAAATGTGCAGGGTATTTATTTTGGCTTTGTGGATGCCAGTGTTTCGGTAATGGATCTTTCTGATGGAAGGGAAATCTGGAAACAGAGCCTCAGCAACATCAAAGGTGGTGGTGCCGATTTCAACAGGGCTATTATCAAGGCATATGAAATGGCTGCCCTGGAGCTTAAAAATGCTATGCCGGAAAAAATTAAGTGAATTTTTAAAATCAACTTGACTTCGAAGTATCAATCAATTCCCTGATTACCACCGAAGCACAATAACAACCAAAAATGGCGGGCATATACGAAATGGTGCCAACTGTCGATCGCCTGTTGTGTTCTGTTGTTGGTTTTTCAATGGACGATTTGGATACAGGTTCAGGAGAATAAACAGCGGTAAAACCTTCGCGTATTCCTAATTTATGAAGTCGTTTGCGGATGTAAAAAGCCAGCCGGCAGTGCTGGGTTTTACTGATGTCAACAATTTGAATCAGCATGGGATCCATTTTTCCACCAGCACCCATCGAGCTAACTGTTTTTAGTCCTTTTTGCAAAGCATAAACCAACAGAAATACTTTTGGCGAAAGTGAGTCTATGGCATCTACCACATAATCAAAGGATTGTGAAAGTAATTCAGGGATTTTTTCACCTTTGATAAAAGTATTTACCTGCTCAATTTCTATCAGCGGGTTAATGTCTTTCAAGCGTTCGGCCATCAATGCTGTTTTAGTTTTTGTTTCGGTGCTTTGCAAGGCCAGCAATTGTCTGTTTCGGTTGCTTGCCTGAATTATGTCGCCATCAACCAGCGTTAGTCTTCCCACGCCGGCGCGAGCCAGTTGTTCGGCTGCGTAAGCACCAACGCCTCCAAGTCCGGCTACCAATACATGGCTGTTTACCAGTTTGTTAAGATTTTCTTCTCCCAGCAAAAGTGCAGTCCGGGATTGCCATTCAGGGATCATTTTTTGCATTTGAAAAACTAGCGGCGAAATTACGAAAGATTTCCGCTTTCAGG
>DJWN01000017.1 GCA_002440975.1 Bacteroidales bacterium UBA6229 | reverse complement strand
ATTTACACTCTAGGCTTAAAAAAAACCCTCAACCCAAAGGGCTGAAGGCATTGTTTATGAGAAAAATTATTGGTTGTCTAAAAGGCGTACATCAGTTTAACGCCTGCACGAAAAAAGTTTGCTCCGCCCAATGTGTAGCGTACTTCGGGAGCTAAGGCAATTTTTTCTGAGAGCGACACATCCAGGCCAAGACCCAGGTTTACACCAATATCAGAGCCGGTAGCATCCAGCGTATCACCCCAAAAACCGTCGTACACATCATCATAACTGATTTTCCAGAAGGTGAGGTTTAATCCGCCAATGGCATAAAGTCCGCCTAACTTTTCGATAGCAGTAAGCTGGTAATTCACATCCAGATCCAGAACCGACCAGGACACATAATCTTTTTTTAGGAAAAAGGTGAAAGCAGGTGCTGCTGCCCAGCTTTCGTTAAAACTGTATTTTCCGTTGAGGCTGAAACCGATATTGTTGATATCGCTTCCAAAAACAACGCCTGCACCTGCGCTTACCTGCGCCTGAAGCTGTGCTGCTGCAAAAAGAACAACAGCCAAAATAAGAGATTTAATTAAGTTTTTCATGTGCTTAAAATTTTGATTTGGTTATTAAAGTATTGAGTGTTTATTGAATTATTTTTTTCTCCCGCAGATCGCGCAGATTACCGCAGACTTTTTTTATTTACAGCTGCTAAATCTCCGTGAATCAGCGAAATCTACGGGCTTAATTTCAGCGTGATTTGAATATTGATTATTTCTCATTAAATGCTTTCTGTTTGATTTGGTTATTAAAGTATTGAGTGTGTTTTTCTCCAGCAGATCGCGCAGATTATCGCGGATCTTTTTTTATTTACAGCTGCTAAAATCTGCGTAAATCAGCGAAATCTGCGGGCAATATTCCAGCATGATTTAATTATTGTTTATATCACTTCAAAAGCTTCCGATTCGGCATAACCGCTAAAGCTATATAGTTGGGCATCGCCAAAACGGCTGCAGGTGCCCTGGAAGGTAACTTTTATATCAGATTCACGCTTTATTGTGCCACTGATCGAAAAAAACACTTCATCAGAGCCATCATTATTCAAAATATTCGTGCCGGAAATAGATACTGAAGCAGCGTCTTCATCGTCACTGATAGTGATTTCGCCACCAACAGTATGAGGCACGTTGGCTATAATAATGTTTAAGGACTCATCACGTGCAACTGAAATCAAATTGCCCATCATTCCAACTTTTTCTGTTGTTTCTTCGGCGATGAGCACATCATTAATTACCAGTTTAAATTTTCCTCCCAATTGACCTGGAGTTACCGGATTGTTGTCACTTTTCTTACTGCACGATCCTAATAAAAGCAGCAAGGCAGTTAACAAAACAGTCGTTTTTAAGAATGCTTTCTTCATGTTTTTTAAGGTTTGATTTTATTTTCAACATCAAAGTGTTAGATGTCAGCTAACTCGGTCAAAAGTAAAGTGCATTCACAGTTTTATTCTTTCAAATTTGATTGCGGTGCTTTTAGGCTTGAATTCGCTAATTCCTGGTCAGAATTTGTAATATTTCCTTTCGCTTTCGGATAGAAACGGGGATTTGAGTTTTATCCGACAAAACCAGGGTATAATTGTTTGCTTTGCTTACAGAAGTAATATGATCTATGTTGACCAGAAAAGACTGATGCGTCCTGATAAAACCCGAATCGGCCAATTGCAGTTCAAATTCCTTAATGCCCCGCGAAACAACAATGGTAGCACCATTAGTGAGATTAAAAGCGGTAGAACTGTTCTCGCATTTACAAAACAAAATATCGCTGGCATGAACCAGATGAATGGCATCTATTGTATGAAGCACAATACTATGATCGTTATGCATTTTCGTTTTTCAGTAAAGGTAAAATGCAATCTCCCGGGAAATTTAATGAATTTGAATTCGCCGCACCTTAGTTTGAAAACGCAACAAAAATGTAGGGAGGGATTATAATTGCTCCAGCATATTTATGAGGCTTTTCATCTGCCTTGAAGAGATAGGAATTTCATGTTTATTATTCATCACAAGAAATCCGCCATCACTTTTATCTACTTTGCTCACATGATTCAGGTTTACCAAATACGACTGATGTGCCCTGAAAAAACCGTGGTGAGCCAGCAAATTTTCATATTCCTTTAAGCTTTTCGAAACCAATATCTTAGGTTCGTTTTCAAAATAAAAAGTGGTGTAGCTGTTATCGCTTTTGCAGAAGTAAATTTTATCAATCTCAACGATATGCATTGATTCAGAAGTTTTTAGCACCAGTTTTTTATGATGCATTTGTTGGTTTATCACCTGCATCAGCACTTCCAATTGCGGATTAGTACTTTCGTTGTTTTCAATAAACGCAACCGCTCGGCCAATGGCCTGCTTAAAGTCGTTTTGGTTCACAGGCTTGAGTAAATAGTCGAGAGCACTGTACTTAAACGCCTGAATGGCAAAGGCATCAAATCCGGTAATAAAAACCACCTTAAAGCTATAAGGCTGAAGCTTTTGCAGAATTTCAAAGCCCGATCCATCTTCCAATTCAATATCAAGTAATACCAGATCAGGCGTTTGCGTTTTTATCAGGGTCACGGCGTTTTCAACTGATTCGGCCTTGCCCACTATATTGATCTCAGGGAAATAATCTGAGAGTAAACGGCAATTAATTGCCTGCATACCAGGCTCATCATCTATTACTACTGCTTTAATTATCATTGAGCACAGGGATATGAATTACGATTTTTACGCCCGACAAATTCGGATCATGATCTTTCAAATTAATCATTTCAAACTTGAATTCCTTCTTGTATTTTTGTTGAATAAGTTTGCGTCTTTTGTTAAAAATATCCATTGCCCTGGAAACATGTGTTTTGGATTTGGAAGTTTTTTGCCCTAATCCAAGCCCATTATCTTCAATTAAAAATTCAATTACCTCTCCTTTATCTTCGATATTTATCCTTAGAAACCCGGGATAAGTAATCCCTGCAAACCCATGCTTTATTGCGTTTTCGACAAATGGCTGAACCAACATGGGAGGAATTTGAATGATCTCGGTTTCCAGGTTTTCGTCGAGTGCCAAAACATAATCGAAACTATTTCCTTTGCGCATCTTTTCCAGTTCGATATGGTTTTTCAGCATTTCTATTTCGTCTGCCAATGAAATCGTGTCACCATCCGAATGATTCAGCGTAGCCCTCGTTAGTGAGGCAAATTGGGAAAGATAACTTACCGCTGCATTTTTTTCATTGTTCATCACAAAATTTTGAATAGACCCCAACACATTAAAAATAAAATGAGGATTCATCTGAGCGCGTAGCACTTGCTGTTTCAGATTGTTTTCCTTGAGTTCGGCCTGCTTTTTACGGTTTATCAAAATATAAATGATGAGTAAAATAAGCACAAGCATAACGGCCAACAGCACAACACCAATTTTAATTCTCTGATTTTTAAGTTGGTTTTCGACTGTCAGCAACGCGATTTGTTGTTCTTTTTTTTCTGTTTCGTAAGCCAATTCCATTTCCAGAATCTGCGCTCTTACTTCTTTGTTTCGCAGCGAATCTGATAGCGATTCATAAGCTTCATGCCAGAGCAAAGCCTTTTCAAAATCCTTTTGTGTCTTGGCAATTTTATACAATAATTTCTGCGTATGCATTCTTTCTTCCGGATAATAGGCTATTTCAGAAATCTTAAGGTTTTGTTCTGCGAATACAAGTGCCTCATCTGCTGACCCTTTCAATAAATAAAGCTCGGCCAACAAACTTTTGATAACCAAATTCTTGTAAGGTGAGTCGATTCTGTAAGTGATTGCCTCCTGAGCCGTTTGCAATGCTTTATCCACCTCGCCCTGAAGTTTGTAGATTTGGGCGATATTAATAAGTGCTGTCCCGACAGCGTTTGGATAGTCCTTTTTCTTTCCAATAGCTGTAAGAGTGTCGTAGTATTGCAAGGCTAAATGATACTGCTGCTTCTTTTCGGCTAATCCCCCCAGATCGTTGTAAATAGCTGCCAAAGCTTTTACATCAGCACAATCCACACATTCCCTTAACTGATAAGCTTTTAGTACATAGCGTTCCCAGTTATCGAACTCACCAGCCTGTTTGTAAATCTCGCCCACTTTTTGATAAAAGTAAGCCAGGTTTGATGAATCACCTGCCTGTTCTTTAATCCGGATAGCACTGAGGGCATAGTCAACAGCTTGAACAAACTCTGCATTTGTGGCAAAATCATCACTCATATTCATCAGGATGACTGCCATTTTAAGGCTATCCCCCTCCTTTTGCACAGCCGACAAAGCCACATGATAATACTTATAGGCAGAATCCACTTTGCCCAACATACTGTAATTAGCTGCCATATAGTTAGATACGGCAGCGATGGCATTGTTTTTTTCAGACAACTGCGCCCAAAACAGAGCTTTTTGCATCGCAAGATTACTTTCGTCCAGCAGTTCATTCTGATCATAATAGCGTCCTAATTTATACCAGGCTCTTGAAAGTCCGAGTGTATCTCCAAGGGATTCTGCCTGGTTGATAGCATCATGAAAATCTTGTTCAGATTCCTGATCTGCAAGGGGATACGAACATAAAAGCAAGATAAAAACGAGGCTGGTTATAAAAGGTTTCATTTCATAATTTTCACTCGCTAAATTAGGAAAAATTGCTTTAGATCACTTTTGTTTCCCCAAAAATATCCTTCAAAAGCTATCCTTCCGTCAGAGGCAATAAAACAAAAAAAAAGCGCAACAAAATGCTACGCTTTCTTTTTAATTTCACATCAGCGATTAGGCTACCTCAATCTGTCTGTTCACAGCCACTTTTGCATCTTCGCGCTTTGGAAGGCTTACTGACAGGATACCGTCTTTGTAGCCGGCTTTGATTTTGTCCAGATCAATTGTTTTTGGCAGTGTGAAACTGCGGCAGAAACTGCTGTAGCTAAATTCTCTGCGACTGTATTTGGCATTACTTTCATCCTCATCCTTTTGTTTTTCAGACGATAGGGTCAATACATTGTTATCCAAATTAATTTTAAAATCGCTTTTTTGCATCCCTGGTGCTGCAAGTTCGAGCGTGAAACCTTCGTCACTTTCAAGAATATTAACTGCCGGAAGCATTGGTTGCTGTGGACGTTGACTGCTAAACAAATTGCGGTCGAAATCTTCCATTAATTCGCTGAGCAGGCTCACCGGATGCTGATTAAATCTGATTAAGTTCATGTTGTATCCTCCTTTAATTAAGTTAATTTTCAAAAATTATTTACAAAACTTTCCCAGTCAAAACTTATTCCACACCCGAAAACAACCCAATCCAATCAGCAAACAAGTCATTATGGCATAAAAAAATAAAACAACATGTCAATTTGGCGCATTTCTGGTCAAAATAATACATAGTAATATAGCCATCAAAGTTTTTTCAAAGCTACCACCAGCAATTTAGGAATTCGTAATTTTGTAAAAAAGCAGTTTTCATGTCCGACATCCGTAAAAGTTTACGTCCAAGTCGTATTATCTATCCGATACTCATTGGTTTAGGTGCTGCTTCGTGGATGCTATACAGGAGTTTTGATCCGGAAGCTTTCACATTTTTTAACTGGACATCAGCTTCCTTTTTTTGGATGGCCATTGCACTACTGATGATGGGAGTGCGCGACCTGGCCTATATGTATCGGATCAAAGTGCTGACTGATGGCGAGTTAAGTTGGAAACAAGCCTTTGAGGTGATTATGTTGTGGGAGTTTAGTTCAGCCATTTCTCCTTCTGTTGTTGGAGGAACGGGACCGGCAATTTTTGTGTTGTATAAAGAGGGGATCAACTCCGGAAAAAGCACCGCTGTGATTTTAACGGCCATTTTTTTGGATGAAGTGTTTTTCATTTTAATGGTACCAGTGATGTATTTACTTTTTGGTAATCAGATTTTTCCGCCTGATGGAGTTGATTTTGCTGCCGGAGTTAAGCTGGCACTGTTTTTTGGCTATGGCGCAATTTTACTCTACACCCTCATCCTTACTTATACCTTATTCTTCAATCCTTATTTTTTTAAATGGCTGCTGTCGTTTGTTTTCTTGTTGCCGTTTTTGAGAAGGTTCAGAATGCGTGCAAGAAAATTGGCCAACCAACTGATCATTACTTCCCATGCTCTTAAAGGGAAAAGTTTTGCTTATTGGGCCAAAGCCTTTCTGGCAACAATTCTCTCCTGGACAGGACGTTACTGGGTGGTTAACTTTATGTTTATGGCTTTCTTTTTCAGCCATTTGAACTTACTTGATCATTTGCTGATTTATGCTCGTCAGCTCACGATGTGGATCATTTTACTGGTAAGCCCTACCCCCGGAGGAAGCGGTATCGCTGAGTTTATATTTTCAGATTTTCTGGGCGACCTGATTCCTAATCTGGCCTGGGCAGTACCTTTAGCACTCCTTTGGCGTCTGATAACCTATTATCCTTATTTATTCATTGGTGTATTTCTGATTCCGGGTTGGCTAAAACGCGTATTCCCTGCTGAAACCAAGTATAAGATTGTTAAATAAATGTGCTACACACAAATTTTTAATTAATAACTCGTCTCGTCCAGTTTAACCTTACCCCAGAAAGTTTTGTAAACAAAAATGGTGTAAAAAATCACTAATGGTGCTCCAATTGCAGTGATATTCAACATAATACGAAGCGAATTCTCTGAAGAAGCAGCATTATAAACCGTGATGTCATAAGCCGGATCAACTGTTGACATGATGATCACCGGATATAGTTCGAGGGCTACCAGAATCAGCAAAAAGCTCATCGTAAGTGATGAAAACAAAAATGCCATCACATATTTACCTTTACTAACCAGCCGTGGCACATTAGCAATACTCAAAAAAGCCAGTAAGGGAACAACAAACAGCGCAATGTTTTCGTGAAGTCTGTCGGTGAGGTGAGGCAAGTAAATCAATGTGAAAAGCGTTACAATACTGTAAGTTACAATAAAGAAAATGATAGACCGCTTCAATAAGGTATTCACTTTGGCAAAAAGCTTTCCTTCTGTTTTCATGGCCAGATAAATAGCACCGTGCATCATAAAAAGAGCCAGTGTAGTTACGCCAACCAGCAAAGCATAGGGATTAAGAAAATCGAGCCAATGCCCTGTAAAATCATGGTTGGGCCCCAATTCAACTCCCCACAAGATATTTCCGACCACCACACCCAAAAGCAAAGCCATTAACATACTGGAAACACTATAGCTGATATCCCAGGTGTTGCGCCACCATTTCATCTTTTCCTTACTCCGAAACTCAATCGAAACTGCTCTGAAAATCAATACAGCTAAAAAAAGCATAAACGGGATATACATGGCCGAAAACATCGAAGCATAGAGCACCGGAAAACCGGCAAACAAAGCTCCTCCACCAATGACCAGCCACACCTCATTGCCGTCCCACACAGGACCAACCGCATTTAATGCAATGCGTCTGCTCTCCTCCTTCTTGAAAAACAAATGCCAGGCACCTGCTCCCAGATCAAAACCATCCAGAATGGCATAACCCGAAAACAAAGCTCCCACTACCAAAAACCAAAGTGTCGGATAATCTATTCCTAAAAATGTAGCCATAATATCTTTATTTTAAGTCAATTGTGTATGTTTTTTATTCTTGACAAACAACGATACCGTTAATCTGCCTAATCATTTTCTCTCGAACGATTCGGCCATTCCTTCCTGCAAGGGTCGGCTGTCGGTATTGCTTTCATCGTATGGACCAGCCTGGATTTTTTTATTCATCAGGTAAAGGAACAGCACAAAAAGCAAAGCGTAAATCAGCGAAAACATGATCAACGAAAACAACACCTGATTTGCCGTGACAACAACTGATAAAGCGTCGGAAGTTCGCAACAAGCCATAAACCACCCAGGGTTGACGGCCCATTTCGGCGGCAAACCAGCCAAATTGATTGGCCAGTTGGGGCAATATTACCGAGAACACAAAAACCCATAACAACCAGCGGTATTCAAATAATTTGCCGCGCCACCACAGGAACAATCCAAAAAGTGTGATCCCGATAAAATACATTCCAAAAGCTACCATCAGGTGATAAAACTGAAATACGGCATTGATGGCATCAGGAATGTCATCCTCCGGAAAATCATTAAGCCCTTTCACTTTGGTATCGAAAGTGCCATCCAATAAAAAACTCAATCCGCCGGGCACATAAGGCCCTATTACTTTCTGTTCTTCGTGATCAACCCAACCAAACAGATAAAGATCTGCCTGATCTTCCGTATTGTAATGTCCTTCGAAAGCAGCAAGTTTTGCCGGTTGATTTACTGCAACACCAGTTGCAGAGCTATGACCTGTTACCAGCTGCAAAACCGACATAAGTGCTGCAACCGACAAAGCAATTTTAAAGGCTTTTTCTGACAGCACAGTATAACGACCTTTCAGCAAATACCAGGCATGAACGCTCATCACCAGGAAAGCACCGGCTATCAATGCTCCAATCCAAACATGCAAAATACGATCAACACTGGATGGATTAAAAACCATTGCCCAAAAATCGGTGATCTCGGCTCTGGCGTTCAGGCCTTCGCCAACAATCTCGAAGCCTGCAGGTGTTTGCTGCCAACTGTTGGCTACCACAATCCAAACGGCTGAAAACATAGAGCCAAACCAAACTCCGACAGTTGCAATAAAATGAACAATTGGTTTGACCCTGTTCCAGCCAAAAAGCAAAACGCCCAAAAAGCCACTTTCAAGGGCAAAAGCAAAAATACCTTCCGCAGCCAGGGCCGAGCCAAAAACATCGCCAACATAACGGGAATAAGTCGCCCAGTTAGTGCCAAACTCAAATTCCATCACAATACCGGTTGCTACGCCCAGGCCAAAAGTGATGGCAAAAATTTTCGTCCAAAAACGCGCCAACTGCTCGTATTGTTTGTTTTTTGTCTTCAAATACATGCCTTCCATCAACACCATAATCAAACCCAGGCCGATGCTCAAAGGTGGATAGATGTAGTGGAAAGAGATTGTAAATGCAAATTGTATGCGCGAAAGTATTTCAACATCCATTTTATGAGGGATTTAGAAATTTTAAACTAATTTGGTTATTGAGACCAAAGTTAATGCTTGTGTATTACTCAACGTTAAATAACTAACAAAAAAAACGAAGAATCACATTATTTAGAATGCAGTATAAATTACTTATCCGATCTGAATTAACTTTGCATTATGGGCAAACAAAGATTGATTGACACACATACCCATCATAACTGCTATGATAAACAGGAAGTAACTGCCATACGAAATGTGTATGCCGGCGACCCATTACCAGATAATAACTCACTCTTTAGCAGCGGATTACATCCCTGGAAAATAAAGGAAGGCCAAATTGAAGAAAAATTAGATCACCTGAATACACTTGCCAAACAGCAGCAAATTGCAGCCATTGGCGAATGCGGCCTCGATAAAGCCATCGACACTCCATTTGAAATTCAGCAACAAATCTTTGAAAAACAGATTGAACTGGCAGAAAAGTTCAAGCTTCCGCTTATTACTCATTGCGTTAGGGCTTACAGCGAAATCTTAGCCTTGCGCAAAAAGCATCCCGAAGGCTGCTGGATCATTCACGGTTTTGACGGTAACGAGGTATTGGCAAAACAATTGATTAACAAAGCCATACATCTTTCGGTTGGTGCTGCTTTGTTCAATCCAAAAAGCAAAATCAGTCATTCGATTCAGCATATTCCTACTTCCTGGCTTTTTTTTGAAACGGACGATCAGCACACCTATTCTATACAAGAAATTTACAAACAGGCAGCCATACTTCTAGGACTCAATTCTGAGGACCTGAAAGCGGAAATCTTTCGTAAT
>DJWN01000086.1 GCA_002440975.1 Bacteroidales bacterium UBA6229 | reverse complement strand
GTCGTTGTTTTCGTTGTTCTTGTTGATATGTTTCCTTTTAAGAAAAATGTCAACGTTATTCAGGCAACCTCAGATTGCCAAAAGCTTATTCAAGAGTTTAGGTAGTGCTTATAAAAGAAAAGAGGCAAGCTTTGTGGGATTGCCTCTTGTGATAGGTAAAAACTGGTTGTCTATTCTTGTTTTATAAATTTGTAACTGAATGCGTTGTCTGAGGTTTGCAGTTTCAGGATGTAAAGTCCGTTTTCCAGTCTGCTGAGGTCGAACTGTAATTCGTTGCCTTGCCTGTCAGTTTGATAAACGAGCTGCCCGAGGCTGTTGAAAATAGATGCCCTGACTTTTTCTGTTTCGGCAAAACTTACATAAAGCATGTTCGTGGCGGGATTAGGAAATAGTTTGGGTGCCTGGCTTTCTGCCCCAATTTCAATTGTGCTTGTCGGGATAAGGTCGGTGCAGTTGCCATCTATGTTGGCAGCATAAAAATCCCTGATTGCTTCAATATTGGCTTTCATGGTGTTTGCTGACTCAAGGTGTCCCTGATCTGAGCGACCATAAACAAAGGCTATGTCGAAGCAAATACGGTCGTTGGGGTCAAAGTTGCCAATAAACGCACCTCCTACTCCCCGTCGATCACCGGGAGCATTAGATTCAGAAACCTCTGACCATCCCTCACCACTTACCGGATCGCCTGAAAACATATAGTTAGTGGGAATATCCGTAGTTCCTTCTCCCGAAGGATGACCTGTCCCGCCATAAAGTACATGAGTGCTATCTTTCCACATTGCCCGCATATAATTATAAAAATGTTCGGCCGTTCTTGGCTCACCGTGGCTTGGATTATCATAATTGCCGTAATAAACAAAGCTGGATAAGTCATGACTAAGGAAACTTTCTCCCTGAGCAGGTGGGTTTTCGCCATAGCTCTCAGGTTCGCCACTTCCATCAACAGGCATTCCGTTATAGGCAAAAAAACTATTGAGTAAGGTGTCGCAGCCAACAAAATCATCGAAAGGATAACCCAAATCGAAGTCAGTAAACTTGGCCAGGTGAAAATCGGAGTAGGTATTGCTGCTGCGGTTAATGATTTGATAGTTAATGAATATTGTATGATCCAGGGCAGGCGATTCCGGCTGATCAAAAGCGTAGGCCATCGCATGTACCTCCACTCCGAGTTTATTTCCACCTGACTCAGTATGCTCTTTTCTGTCGTCATTGAAAATAAAAAACAAGACCTGATCTCCTCTTATCACAGGATAATCGCCTGCCATAGGCTCATAAATTCCGTTGGATTGCATATCCATATACGGAGCCATCATTTCCATCTGCCCATATTCAGGGTTGCCGTGCACGGGCCAGTTTAGGATATCCGGAAGTGGAACATAATCGGGTTTATACCAGTTTTCCTTATGGTATTCTATGTCTTCTTTGCTTAGTTTCCAAACCCTGTTCCACAGGTGTTTGTCAGCTTCATAAATTTCCTCAGAATTACTAAGCGGACCGGGCCAGAAGTCAGCCCCATAATTTAACGTTGGTCCCTGGTTAAATCTTTCTCCGGCAAAATGCAAAGCGCCGGCCTCATCCAGTCCACCCATCCAAAGACAGCTTGTAAATATTGTAGATGTATTACTTCCTTTTGGAATGTGGAAAACAGGCTTATCAGCCGTATTAATTTGCCATGCCACTCTGCTCACAGCCGTGAAATCAACTTCTACATTGTTAACATCCAGTCGGCTCATGCTGTTGATTTGCTCAATTTCTGATTTATTAAGCACCATCAAATCACGGTAACTGCTAAAGTATAATTTATCATCAGCTGCTGCATACAATGGGGTGGATCTATCAATTGCGTTTTCACTTAGACGGTATTCATTCTTGTTGATTATTAAGAGACGGGTTTCACTATAAGGAATGGCTCTGTGAGGGATGAAAACAGTACCTTCTGCATCCACGGCTATTGCATTGATATCCTTATAATCCGGCTCAGGATAGGGCATCAGCTCATAAATGCTTTTTACGGATTCATTGGCATATTTGAAAGGGCCTGCATTTTGGGTGCCTATCCAAACGGTGTTGCCTGGATCGGCTTTCAGGCAGAGGATATGATCATCGGTTAAATTGCTGTTTTCACTGTTGATGGTTTGCCAATCCGAACCGTTTAAAACTGATATTCCTGCTTTGGTGCCAATCCAAAGTCGATGATCATTTGTTTTTTCAAGGCTTGTGATGGTATCGAAGCACAGGCCTGAGTTATTGGTGTTGTATTGTATCCAGTTTTCGTCTTCAAGTATAAATAAGCCATTATCGGTACCTACTGCAATTGTTTCATTATCTGTGAATAGTGAGCGAATGTTTTGGCTTTGTAATGATTCTATCTCCTGTACATTGCCATCGAATGTAAACAGACCATCAGGGGAAGCAATATAAATGATATTGTCTTTTTCTGAGATCGTATTGATAGACCGTGGAAGCATGGGAGTGCTATTGTGATGAAAAACAGACCAATTG
>DJWN01000046.1 GCA_002440975.1 Bacteroidales bacterium UBA6229 | reverse complement strand
TTTTAGATCGGGAAGGTCGCAGGTTTTATAAAAGAAAACCCCAATCTGTAAACAGAAAGGGGTTAAAACAAAGTAGATAAATCTTAATGATTTCAGCTTATTTAAGAAGCTCAAGCATTTTCTTTCCAATATCAGCAGGTGAGTCAACAACATGAACCCCACATTCTTTTAAAATGGCTTTCTTAGCCTCAGCAGTATCAGCTTTGCCACCAATGATTGCTCCTGCATGACCCATGGTTCTTCCTTTTGGTGCAGTGGCACCGGCAATAAAACCAACCACAGGTTTTGTTCCATTTTCTTTGATCCAATAAGCTGCATCAGCTTCCATGCTTCCACCAATTTCGCCGATCATCACAATACCTTCTGTCTCAGGATCTGCCATCAACAACTCAACAGCATCTTTTGTGGTTGTACCAATAATCGGATCACCACCAATTCCGATAGCTGTTGTTTGACCAAGGCCTGCTTTAGTAAGTTGATCTACTGCTTCATACGTGAGTGTGCCTGATCGTGAAACGATGCCTACCCTACCCTTTTGATGAATAAATCCAGGCATGATTCCAACCTTAGCTTCACCAGGAGTAATCACTCCGGGACAATTTGGTCCAACCAACCTACAATCGTAACCTTTCAGAAATTCTTTCACTTTTACCATGTCATTAGTCGGAATACCTTCTGTAATACAAACGATTACTTTAATACCCGCTGCAGCGGCTTCCATAATGGCATCACTGGCAAATGCAGGCGGAACGAAAATCACAGAAGTATCAGCTGCTGTTTCTTTTACTGCATCCGCAACTGTGTTAAAGACAGGTTTATGTAAATGTGCTTGCCCGCCCTTTCCAGGGGTGACGCCACCAACAACATTAGTGCCATAATCAATCATTTGTGTAGCATGAAAAGTTCCTTCACTTCCTGTAAAGCCCTGAACAATAATTTTAGAATCTTTATTTACCAGTACACTCATAATATAAAATTGTGAATCGTTTCTTGTTTTTTACGAGTGCCAAAGGTAAAACCTTTTAAAGGATTGATTGATACCAGAGCTAAAAAAAACCATTAATTTTGCTAAAAAGCTTGCAAAATGGTTTGATTAAAATAAAGCTACCATGAAATATCCAGATATCTCTCGTGAAGACACCATTTGCGCCCTGGCAACTCCTCCCGGAACAGGTGCTATAGCAGTAATCCGACTTTCCGGAAAAGATAGTCATGCCATTATAGGTCGTTTATTTAAGCCCGTGAAGGCTAAAAATTTAAATGAAGTTGTTTCGCATCGCGCAGTTTACGGACAAATTTTAAATGGTGATCAGATCATCGATGATGTGCTGCTCACAATATTCAGAGCACCACACTCATACACTGGTGAAGATGCTATTGAAATTGGCTGTCATGGTTCAGTTTTCATTCAGCAAAAGATCATCGAACTCTTGCTCAACGCAGGAGCACGTTTAGCTGAACCTGGTGAGTTTACTATGCGTGCATTTGCAAACAAACGTTTTGATTTGGCACAGGCCGAAGCTGTTGCAGATTTAATTGCTTCCCGTTCAGAAGCGGCTCACCATCTAGCCATTAATCAGATGAGAGGAGGTTTCTCGAAACGAATTATGGAGCTTCGACAACAGCTTATTGATTTTACCGCACTGATTGAATTGGAACTGGATTTTTCTGAAGAAGATGTAGAGTTTGCAGACAGGAACAGATTTTTGCAACTACTTGCTGATCTTAAAGTTGAGATTAGTCAGTTGATTGAAAGCTTTAAAACAGGCAATGCCATAAAGAATGGAATTCCGGTAGCGATTATTGGTAAACCGAATGTTGGAAAAAGCACTTTATTGAATGCCATCCTGAATGAAGAAAAAGCCATTGTGAGTGAGATTCCCGGCACAACGCGCGATACAATTGAGGACGTTATCATTTTGGAAGGCAATAGTTTTCGCTTTATTGACACTGCCGGCTTGCGCGAATCTGAAGATTTAGTGGAAAATTTAGGTATTGAACGGACTTACGAAAAAATCAATCAGGCAGCTGTGATTCTGTATGTGTGCGACCTGGCCTCATGTACTTTAGAGTCGGCCGAAGAGATGTTGGAAGAGTTCAGGAGCTACATCAAGGACAAACATAAAAGATTTATTTTAATTGGAAACAAAGCTGATTTATTGGCTGAAACCCCTGCCCATTTTAAGGAAATGGTTGAATTGGAAACCATTTTTATTTCGGCTAAACGCAAGGAGAATATCAATCTGATTACCCAAAGTCTTATCAAAGTAGCTCAGGAATTGCAACAAGATCAGGACACTATTGTTAGCAATGCCCGTCATTATCATGCGCTGCAAAAAGCCTTTGAAGCACTTGTCTCTGTAGAAAAAGGGTTTGAGGCTGATCTGCCAACAGATTTGGCTGCCATTGATTTGCGAAGTGCGATTCACCATTTGGGAAGTATTACCGGACAAATTTCAAACGAAGAAGTGTTGGGATCAATTTTTATTAAGTTTTGTATCGGAAAGTAACCAC
>DJWN01000115.1 GCA_002440975.1 Bacteroidales bacterium UBA6229 | reverse complement strand
TGGTAATGCAGGGTATATTCATCAAAGAATGCTTTACTGAGCTTTTCGACTGAGAAAGCATTTACAAGGGTTTGAAATGTTATTTCCCTTTCGGTGCTCAGCACTTCAAAGCGTTCGGCAGCTGTTTTACAGGTTTCGGAAGGGCCTAATAAAAATGTGTAGCGTTTGGCATTGGTGGTTTTTTCTTTTACTCCTTTTTCGGTAAGCACACTGTCTTTGGCAACCAGTGTAAGACGCCATACATTTTTATTTGCAGGAGCAACAAAATTGATTAATGCACCTTGACCGGCAGTTAGCAATTTGCGGACATATTGCTGAATGGCCACTTTACTTTGCTCAATACGAACTTTTGGTTGAAGAAAAACTTCATAGCAGGTTATTTCAGTGTTATCGTCTAACTGAATATTCCCATAAATCCATACTTTATCAATTGCTGCCGATTCTGATTTGTTTGGTATAACACCAGCCGGAACTAAAGAGGAATTAAGCGTAAATCCCGAGCCAAAAACAGGGCTTAACACTTCACGGGAAAATAAAACCCTGTCGTAAGGCTTATGTAATGCGTTTTGTAATTGAATTCTGTTGGCTGCCATTGTCTGAACTTTGATTTATTTGATTTTTGGATTTCCTTGATTTTTTTGTTTGAATTTCTTGTTGGCAAGACGTTTGAATTGAAGGCTTCTGGCTCCGAAATTAATAAGCAATCCAACTTCAATGTCGTAAGCTTCTAAATAGTTAATAGCCTGAGCCAAATGGACATCTTCCAATTTAATAATTGCTTTCAACTCAACCGAAACGATTCCTTCAACCAAAAAATCCACTCTTCTTGTTCCAACCTGTTGTTGTTTGTAAAAAACAGGCATTTCATACTCCCTGTTGAAAATCAGCCCTTCGTCAATCATTTCAATTTCCAGTGCCCGTTGGTAAATAACTTCCTGAAAACCATTTCCTAAAGCACTATGAACTTTCATCGCACAACCGATGATTTTTCCTGTAAGTTCTGAATACTTGTATTCTTCTTCAATCATAATAAATCATTTAATCTGATGAATCCCGGTTCAGACGTTTTAATTGCGTACTTCCTAACAGAGAATTCATTTGAGTAATTGCCACCTGATTGAGTTGCTGAAGTCTTTGAGATTGTGGTAATCCCTGATGAATGGGCACAGCATTTATGCTTTCGAGGTTGCTCAACACCACCAGTTGCTCAATGGTTGCCATATCGCGGATATTTCCAATGGCATCGGGGTTTTGGTTTCGCCATTGCTGGGCTGTTTTACCAAACAGAGCCATATTGAGCATTTCGGCTTCATTTGCATACACAAAATTAAATTCTTTCTTACTCAGTTCCTTTGGAATAAGGTTTTCTTTAATGGCATCGGTGTGAATACGATAATTAATTTTTGCCAGTGTTCGCTGAAGATTCCATTCGAGCTTCAGTTTATCGTTTTCATCTTCTTTAAGCCGTTGGAATTCTTTAACTAAAAGCAATTGCAATTTGGTGCTTATCCACATCCCAAAATGAAAGGCAATATCTTTATGGGCATAAGTGCCACCGTATCTGCCTGCTTTTGCAATGATTCCAATTGCATTGGTTTTTTCAATCCAGTTTTTTGTTGAAAGAACAAAGCTATTGGTTCCTGCCTCATTTTTAATTATACCGAATTCGGTATAATTAAAATTCGGGTTGTAAAGCAACTCCCATTCGCCTAAATATTCAATTGTGCTCTTGGAACTCATCCATTTAAAAATAACAACCTCCTGATGTTGACTTTTCGCCATATCAGTCAGAGAGATATAGTCATCATTATCTATTTGAATGATGGTGATTTGATTGCCTTCAATGTTAATTCCTTTAATCTTTGTCATAATCAACTAAAACTTTGAGTGATTACAATTTGAGGATTTACAATTCCCCTGTGTGCTTTATCTGATTGGGTTGCTTCTTCAGAGCCGGGAGAAAGGTCGTACCTGTCAAGAACATTAATAAATAGTTGTTCAATAAATTTGTCAGGTTCTTTAAGTAATCCGGCATTTGCAGTAAAATAATCGTTGATGGATTTTGGTAATCCTTTTGATGCAAATGTTCCTTTTTTAATGATGTCCAAAGCACGTATTAAAGCCATTCTTTTTTGTTCAGTAGGTGCAATTTTCACTATTGCGTTTAAATTTGAAATGGCTTTGTTTTCAGCCGGACTCAGATTTTTGCGGGAAACCGCTTTTACATTTTCCTGATTTTTTTCCGATTTAAAGTATTCAAGTCCTGCCAGCGTTTGTTTATGGTGCAGTTCGTGCAGAGCAATTGCCTTCTCGGCTTCAGGTGCTTTAAACAGTTTGATGGCCTGTAAAAAGTTCATCTCAATAATATTCATTTCGGGTGTGATCAAACAAAATATTCCCGGATGATTCTCGCTTTTCAGATATGTAAGCGATGTGTTTTGCAAAGGATAGTTGACTTCTCCTGTTTCTGTATCGAGCAAAGTAAGTTGTTTGCTTTCAGACAGTTTTCTCCCGCACCTTGCTTTGTTTGGGATTTTAGATATATCATTGAATATTTTGGGGTGCTTTTTTCTGAAATCACGTAATTCATTCAGGTATTTTAAAATTTCGCTTTCCTCTTTTTGAATCTTATTCCCGAACAAAGCACCCTCGCCTTTTTCTTCGAGTATGGAGAATACTTTGTTATCCTCGCCAAAAGCCGTGTGGAATGCCTGAAGTTTGCGCAAAGCATTATTTACCAAATGGATTTGAGCATCTCCATGAGCTGACGGATAATAGTTGTAAACATAGATTCTGTCGGCTCTTGAACCGATACGGTTCACACGGCCGATACGCTGCATTAAACGGGTTGAGTTCCAGGGAACATCATAATTTACGATTACATTACTTCTATGCAGGTTTATTCCTTCTGCCAGCACTTCTGTAGTAATGATAATATCGTAATCGTTCTGCCACTTTTCTTCTTCAAGATTTGCATCAAAATTATCCCTGATGGTGTTTTCGACATATTTTCTGTTTTCTGCACTAACAGTAAGAACCTTTTTCTTTGTAATCTTAGAAAGTTTTGCTGTGAGTTCTTCTGCTGTTTCCTTTGATTCAGAAAAAATAATCAGCTTGCCGCTAATGTTTTGGTTTGGTTTAAAAAATTCCTCCCGAATTTGTTTTGCAAATTCAATCAGTTTCGGGTCTTTCTTCACCTTGCTCCAGCGTTCAATCAAATCATCAACTTTTTCTTTGTCCTGCTTTAAAAGGGCAACAAACTTTTTATCAAAAGCATCTTTTTTATACTCCTTGTTGTTTCCGCCCTTATCGTTGATTTTAGCTTCAATTTCATCATAACTTAAACCTTCCTCCAGCAATTTGTTTATGTCTAAATCTGGTGCGATAAATACCCTGTTATCATCAAACATTCCAAGCATATTATCAATTGCTTTCTGGAATCTTGTTAAGGATTTGGTAAAGGCATAAAAACTACTTTCAAGGCGTTTAACCAAAAGTGTTTTCATTATTGCTGATAACCTACCTGATATGGATTCNNTCAATTTTATTTCCATCTTCATCAAGGTTGGTAATGAGTGAAACAGTATCGAAAAATAATTCGCTTAGTTTTCCCTCTAATTCATAGTAAAGTGCAAAAGGGTCGCCCACTTTGGGAAATTTAATGCCCTGCACTTCCAAATCTTCCAGATATTCCTTGTTGCTCTCAATATCAGTTCTTGTTCTGCGTATTACAAGTGGTTCAACTACATCATCTCGTAATTTCTGAAATAAAGCTTTCAGTTTTTTGATGTTGAGTTTTTTCTCGTAAGCCAGTTTTTTATACTGCTCATTTATGGGTTTAAAATATTCCTGAAGGTTTCTGATGTTTTCGAGGGTGCTATTTCTTCTGTCCTGAAAAAGATAAAGTTGGTTTTCAATATCCTGTGGGCGGTTGTTTAGGGGAGTTGCCGAAATCAATATTACTTTCTTTCTTGAATCTCCATTTTCGGCAGCTCTTGCCCTTGGCATTTTGCATATTTCCTGCAAAGCCAAATACATTTCGGTGTAATCATTTCTGAATTTATGGGATTCATCCACTGCAATTAAATCAATCTCCTCAGGATTCGGATAAGTATAATTGTTTCTATCGAGTATCTTATGTAAGCTTCCAAGAGTAATGAAAGTGAAATGATTATCCAGTTCAAAATCTTTTACTGTTCGTCTCCAACTATCCTCAATTGCAGGGGGAACAACAACTAAAATTTTTGTATGAGTACCATTTTCGTAAATGAACTTTTTAATAATCATACAGGCAATAATTGTTTTGCCCAAACCTACAACATCAGCCAAAACAAAACCGTTGTGTTTCATCATAATTGCATAGCCCTGATTGGCAGCATCCGATTGGTACTTTAGCCGAAAGTATTTGGGAGGCAAAAGCAAATCAATATTATATGGGTCGTAATCTACACGTTTGCCAAAATATTCAATGAGCATTTTTATGTACAACCCGAAAGGTGTAAAGTCATCACGCAAATAGGTTTGGTTCTTTATTCTTTCGGCTTCTGCCTGTAAAATTGGAACTGATTCAGCCCATAGTCGCTCAAATTCTTCGGTTGCAAATTTTACATCTTCATATTCGCGCAAACTAACATTAAACTCGTAGTTTGATTCGGGATTTGCTCCCAGTCCGGCATCAGTCAGATTAGATGAACCGGTAATTACTTCGCAAGGTGCATATTCGTTAAATGTTGCAGGTCTGAAAATATAAACCTTTGCATGGATTTTCTTTTTTGGATGTGCCCTCAGTTCTATTTTACCACTAACCAAATCATCAATGAATTGCAGAATTCCCTTTTCCGTAACTTCGTCATAATTGGCTTCCTGTATATTTTTGATGATTTCTTTAAGGAAGTTAGCTTTTGTTTCACCAGGATTTTCAAGGTAAAGCTGCCCTTTGTCGTGATATTTTTTAATGAGTTGGTCAACATTAATACCTACAAGTATTCTGATTTTTGGGATTTTGTCGAGGAATGCACGAACTTTAAAATAGCCAGAAGTCCTGAAATATCCAACCAATGCATCAAAATGACGGATGCTTTCAATATTTGTAAATACTCCTTCAAACTTTTTGAGTAAACTATTATCGTCCTGATTAGTAAAAAATTTAGTTGGCATTACTTCTTGTTCTTTTTTAATTGATTAATGACTTCGCCCAAACCTTCTTCTAAATACTCTAACTTGCCATAGTTTGCGTTAATGCTGTCTGCCAAAAATCGTACTTGAAGTTCCTTGTAATCAATTTTCAGGATTTGGCATAAGGGTTTGAGATAGTTAATTGACATAGGTCTTTCCCCACGTTCCACCTTGCTAAGCGTTGAGGTGTCAACATCGAGTTCTGCTGCAACTTTTCTAAGTGGAAGATTTCTTTCTTCTCTTAATCGTCTGATATATTCACCAAAAGTTTCTTTTGTCATTTGACTAATCTGTTTGGACAATTTTGTCAAAGATATAGAATGTTTTGTTCCCTGTCTTATTTGCGAAGGGAAATTTGGCTCTTTGGCAAGCTTTGGATTTTTATCGCAGACTTGCAAATACCTTGCAAAACTTGCGATAAAAATTCTATTAATTACCACAAATCCAATCGGATAAAAGTTTTTTAGCGAACCCAAAACAAATCACACTTCATCAGGCCTAGTATTCTTTTCATCGTAATGAAAATGTAAACTAAAACTGCTGCCTTTATCTTTTTCCGATTCAACTCTAAGCGTTGCCCCCAGCAGCATAGCATAATCCTTGCAAAGGATCAGCCCCATACCCGAACTTTTTTCGTTCTCAGTTCCGGGTCTTCCAAAATCAGCATCAAGGTCAAACAAACGACCAAGCATTTCCTGTGGTATCCCAATGCCATTGTCAATCACACTGATCTTCAGTCCGGTTTCGTCTGTTAAAGCCTCAATACGGATTGTCCCTCCCCGGGCAGTGAACTTAATGGCATTTGCTAGCAGATTATGCAATATTTGCTTGAACATCTGGTAGTCAGTCGTCAGTTCGATATCCGGATTGATTCTCGTTGTCAAAGTCTGCTGTTTTTGCGATAATGCCATATAAAATAGCAGTCTGAGCTCCTCCACCAGATCGGCCAGTCGAACTTTGGTTCTATTCACCCTGATTCCACCTTGTTGAATACGTGCCCATTGCAACAAATCATCCAATAAGTCATGTGTGTTTTTAGCTGTTTGGTCGAGTTGATGAATCAGATGGGTTCTCTCCTCTACCGAAAAATCATCCCATTCCTTGTTAAGCATACTTAAGCCGGTTTGCAGTGTAGCCGACGGACTACGCAAATCATGACTTAAAATCCCGAAAAACTTATCTTTTGTTTTGCTGGCTTTGTCTAGGGCTGCATTTTGCTCGTCAAGCCTGGCGATATTGCTGTTTAATAAAGTGTTTAATTGCCTGATCTTTTTACTGTTTCGCAGCTGAACAATGGTAAATATCAAGGAGCCGACAAAACCCAGCAGAATAAAAATGACAAGAATCCGCTGATTCAGAATTTGATTCTGCTGCAGCGTATTCTCCTTTTCAAGTAATTCATTTTGAAGTTTTTGAACCTCCAATTGACGTTCGGCTTCCATCACTTTCAGGTTATTGGCAATCTCTGTTTTGTTGAGCGATTCCTTCAATCGCTGGTATTGTTGATAGCTGTAAAAAGCTTGTTCATAATTTCGAAGGGCACTGTCAATCTTTACCTGACCTATGATGGCATTCAACTGATATTCGATAAGGTTTAGCGAATCTGCAAAACGCTCTCCAACAGTATAATAATATCTTGCAGCCTTGTAGTCTTCTGTTTTTCTGTAAACATTGGCCAGGTTGATGAGCAATGCGGTTTTACGCCGCAAATGTTTTTCTGTCAAAGGATTTTGCAATGAACGTTTGTAGTAAATTTCAGCAGAGTCGTATCGTCCTTCATCGTAGTAAAGATTTCCTTTCGTAAAATCAATTACATTTAAAATGTTTGGCCGGTTTCGGTCGTTGCTGATGGCCAGTGCCTTGTTAAAATAGAAAAATGCAGAATCGTAATTAAACTCCAGGCTCGAAAATGACTCAGCAATATTAACATAATGGGTGGTTAATATAGGCAGGTTCTGCGTGGCCTGATAGTAGGTAATTGCTTCCCGTAAGTGCCTATGCATCTGACTAATATCATTTAAGGAGAAATATACATTACCCAGAGCCGAAGCCAGTAAGGCATCAAGCTCGGCATTGTTCAAACCCGCACTAATCTGCTGCGCTTCATGGAGCATGACAATTGATTTGGTATATTGAGCCTGCTGGTTGAGTACGAAACTGTGGTTTATGATGTTGCGTACATAGGTGTCATAAAATTCAAATTCTTTGGCTTTGTTGATGGCTTGTGTATAATAATAGGAGGAAGAATCAAAGTTATCAAGAAAATTATATAATATTCCAAGGTTTCCGAGGACGAAAACAAGAGGCCGCTTCAGATTACCCGTCATCGCAAATTGGTATGCCTTACGATAATAACCTAAAGCGGAATCATATTGCATGGTAGCCCAAAAGTAATTGGCTTTCATATTGTTGTAAGTGAAGCCTATATAAGGCACATCATGTTGGGCAGCAAATTGTTCCAACGAATCCAGCCAGGGC
The DNA here is from genome assembly GCA_002440975.1 of Bacteroidales bacterium UBA6229. Classification (GTDB taxonomy): domain Bacteria; phylum Bacteroidota; class Bacteroidia; order Bacteroidales; family F082; genus UBA5536. The sequence continues at coordinate 18,853 of DJWN01000115.1, read as the reverse complement.
AATACCGCATCGGGTTTAATAAAGAGGGAGTCTTTGATGGGTTCAACCCATTTGGCAATGGCCATTGAATCAGACTCGTACGATGTGATATTGTTTGCGTTTAGTGAAATGGAAGAGCTAAGTAAACCTATAAATAAAATGAGTACAAGAGGGCTAGTAACAACCAAATGCTTCATATGATGCCGATTGAATAAATGTTTAAGCTTTGATGCAAAATATTCTATGCGAAGGTATCATAAAAAATGGATTCGGACATTCTCTTTTAAAGCAGTAAGATGAATGATCAAATTGTCTGATGTTTTGAAAATCACAAAATGATCCTCCTGGCTGGCAGTAGTTTTTGGTGACACGCAAGTGATTATAAGCCAGTAAAAGGATGTGTCCTGATCTATAAACTTTTTTCAAAATGCATTTGTCATTTATCATAAAAATACTACTTTTGCACCTCAAAATTATGGCGAGATAGCTCAGATGGTTAGAGCGTCGGATTCATAACCCGGAGGTCCCGAGTTCAACTCTCGGTCTCGCTACAAACAAAGTCTGTCGAGTTTTACGGCAGGCTTTTTTTCGTTATTTTGCAGGCCTAAATCTTATGATGAAAAAGCTCCTGCTCTTAGGTCTTGTATTTTGTTCCTGTCAGCTTTTTGCTCAGGTTCAGGCTTTTATCCCACCAGATTATGCGCAAACAGCAACAATACTCACCACAAATGGTGTGGCACCTCACCAGGCAGTGGATCAAAACCTACATAGTTTTTGGGAATCCGAAGCTCCCCTGCCCGAGAATTATATCTACAACCGTGATTTAAATGCTTTTCATCCCAAAGCTTATCCCAGGATATTGCGCGAAAATGCTGCCTTTGCCGATGCCGACCTGAACACGGCCGTCACCTTCAACGATAAAAATCAGGATGCTGCTTATGGCCTTACTTTTAAGCTGTTACAAGCTGTTGAATCAAACCGCCTGAGCATCAAAACCGGAAATAATGAGGCCGTAATAATCACACTAACCTACACTGACGAAAGCGTTTTTCTGGCAAATATCCTGCCTGAAAATCAATACAGTCTGATTGCTTTTTTTCCAGAAAAAAACAAGCTTGTCAAACAGATTTCGTTGGAGAGCTCTGCTCCTTTTCAACTTTTCGAGATCGCCTGTTTAAGCAAAAAACCATTTGTAGATTTTATGCTCGAACTCGAAAAACCGGTTTCCATCGGTCAGATTTACAGCAGACACTTTAACGGAGAAATGATTGACGAGATTCAGTTTCTGAGCTATGCTGATACCAAAAAATGGACGATTCTTGGCACGGCAAATCCTGAAGCAATCGGGTTAGTTCCTTTGGTGATTCAAGAGGAGAATCTAACTAAATATTTCAAAATAAGGTTTTTAACAGAAAACAAAGATTATGTGAAGGCAAGTCTTTGGGAACTCAAATTATTCGACAAAGCTGGTCCTTTCGGAAAGGAAAACATTTTTAAGCCCTCACCCCAGCCTTTGATCAACCGCATCGGAATGAATATGGTTTGGGGCTGGGGACAGCATTCCTACAGCGATGAGCTAAAGACCAATACTGGTTGGAGACAGTTTCAATCTGTTTTCAAAAAGCTGCGGCTTTATCATTTTCTTTATTGGGACATCCCAAAGCCAGGTGTTTCAGCAGCTTACGAAAATATGAAACAGTCCGGAACAGCTGCCAGCTGGTGGCTCGACTGGGATCGGGAGTATGATTTCCTGAACGAAAAAGGCTTTGACATTTTAGCCACCTTACTTTTTAAAAACAATACCTTTCCTGATTCCACCTGGCTCAATCCGTCACAGAATGCTTATGCCATCGGGAATGATTTCGTCTCGCATTTTGGCAGGAACAAATCTGTGGAAGCAGTAGAAGCCGGCAACGAACCCTGGGATTACCCGCCTGAATTTTACAGGAATATTGCCAATAATATGATCAGAGGTTTTGAAGATGGCGATGCTACAACAATGCGGTTACCGGCTGCTTTTCAAGCTGCTTTTACTGCAGGATCGTTCAACGACCACAATAATTTCGTGGCCGATTTTCTTGATCCATCCGTTTTCGGAAAAATAAATGCCTTGAATATTCACCTTTATGCCTACACCAACAACAGCAATGGCGAACTGATCGCAGTGGCCCCGGAAGATCCCCGCGCCGAATTGAATGGAATCAGAAATATGATCCGCTTCCGCAATGAATATGCTCCGGGTGCGGAGATTTGGGTTACCGAATTTGGTTACGACAGCAATGGTGGCGGTGAGGATTGCACCCACGGCAGTTGTATCAGCGAGCAAAAACAGGCGGCATGGGGCATCAGGGCTGCACTGAAACTTTTGAAAGAGGGAGCAGATCGGGTTTACTGGTACTTTTATGCCAACGAAAATACCGATTCCTACCTGCATAGCCGCAGCGGACTTACAGCATCTGCCAATCAGAATTTTGCACCAAAAGCTTCTTATTATGCCTTTGAAAAACTTATGAAAGTCCTTGGAAATTCAATGCTAACAGAAGTAGTGGATGAATCTGAAAATCACAGCATTTACAATTTTAAGGATGTTATTTCAGGACAAAATTATCTGGTTGCCTGGCTGCATCACGATCAGGATCCGGAAAATGAAATGACCGTGAAACATGAGCGATTTCGGTTTGCAAACCAATGCATGGTGATGAATGGTAATTCTGAATCTGAATGGAAAACTATCACAGTAGGGACTGATCAGCAATTATCAGGATATCCAACAATTTTCAAAGTCAATCAATAGCAGTTAATCGAATTTTAGTAATTTTAAGCCTTCAAAACAGTACACGATCATGCAAAAAATCTTTCACCTAATCATTCTATTTCTTCTGGTCACCCTGATTAGTGCCTGCGATATGCAGATGAATCCTGAACAGCAGGAAATTAAAGTGCCTATTGGTCCGCAAATGCTTCAGCTCGAATCGGATATCATGACTCCGGAAGTGCTCTGGTCGTTCGGACGTATTGGCGAAATGGATCTTTCGCCCGACAAAACGAGATTGGTTTATAGTCTCACATATTACAGTATTGAGCAAAACAAAGGCAACACAGAGCTCTACTTACTGCACATCGGTACTGGTGAAACTATACAGCTCACTCATACCTCTGGAGGTGAATACAATCCGCGCTGGCGGCCAGATGGAAAGAAAATTGGTTTTCTTTCGGCCAAGAGTGGCAATATGCAGCTTTGGGAGATGAATATTGATGGAAGCGGCAGGGTTCAAATAAGCTTTGTCAAAGATGGCATCACTGGTTTTGAGTATGCGCCTGATCAATCGAAAATACTTTTCACTTCCGAAGTAAAACTTAAACCTACAACACAAGATATCTATCCTGATTTGCCTTTGACCACAGGACGCATCAACAGCGATCTGATGTATCGTCACTGGGATCAGTGGGTGGATACCTACAGCCATGTTTTTGTTGCAGATTATACGGGTTCCTCCATCAGCAATCCGATTGACCTGATGCCTGACGAAGCCTGGGAAACTCCCCTCCGACCCTTTGGCGGCATGGAGCAGATACGCTGGGCACCCGATTCAAAGTCTGTTGTTTATTGTTCCAGAAAAAAGGAAGGAAAAGCCTATAGCTTTTCAACCAATGCCGACATTTACCAATATAATCTTGACGATAAAACAACCACTAATCTCACCGAAGGCATGATGGGCTACGACCTGGCACCGGTATTTTCGCCCGATGGAAATTTCATGGCCTGGGAAAGCATGGAACGCGATGGTTATGAGGCTGATAAAATTCGTTTGATGGTCAAGGAAATGAAAAACGGAAACATCACCGATTATACAACTGATTTTGATCAAAATGTGCATGGTTTGCAATGGTCAGATGATGGCTCAAAGATTTATTTCACCAGTAATCATCATGCTTTGGATCAGCTTTACAGCCTCACGATCGAATCTGGAAATATCCGAAAAATTACCGATGGTGTCCACAGTTATACAGGCTTGATTCCAGCCGGAGATCAGCTTTTGGCAACACGCATGTCGATGTCGAGTCCCATCGAAATTTTTCAGGTCGATGAAGTAAGTGGTAAGCAGACGCAGCTCACTTTTACCAACAAAGCCACCCTTGATCAGCTGACAATGGGAAAAGTTGAAGAACGCTGGATAGAAACAAGCGATGGCAAGCAAATGCTCACCTGGGTGATTTATCCGCCTCATTTTGATCCGAACAAAAAATACCCGGCATTGCTTTATTGTCAGGGAGGCCCGCAAAGTACTGTAAGTCAGTTTTGGTCGTATCGCTGGAATTTCCAGATGATGGCTGCCAACGATTACATCATTGTTGCGCCCAACCGGCGTGGCTTGCCGGGCTTTGGCCAGGAATGGAACGAGCAGATCAGCGGCGACTACGGCGGACTAAATATGCGCGATTACCTTTCGGCCATTGACGAGCTTTCACAAGAACCTTTTATTGACGAAGAAAGACTGGGAGCTGTTGGAGCCAGCTATGGAGGATTCTCTGTCTTTTGGCTGGCCGGAAACCACGATGGCCGCTTCAAAGCTTTTATTGCGCATGATGGCATGTTCAATCTGGAAGCCCAATACCTCGAAACAGAAGAAATGTGGTTTGTAAACTGGGATTTGGGTGGTCCTTATTGGGAGAAAGATAATCCGGTTGTGCAATGGTCGTATGCCAACTCGCCCCATCGTTTTGTACAAAACTGGGACACCCCAATTATGGTTGTTCACAGCGAGCTCGACTACCGTATTGTTGCCTCACAGGGCATGCAGGCATTCAATGCTGCCGTTTTGCGCGATATTCCTGCCGAATACCTCTACTTCCCTGACGAAAACCATTGGGTGCTCAAACCACAAAATGGCATATTATGGCAACGCCGCTTCTTTAACTGGCTTGATCAATGGCTGTTATAATATATTTCAATATAAGTTCGTAAACATTTTAAATACATAAGTTCGGAGTCTGTGACTACATTTGCTCGGCCTACATATACTCGGCGTAGTCTGTGACTACGTCGAACGATTAGAAGCTTTTTCATAGAAAAAGCTCAATAATATCCCCTTTTACCTAAGTCCGGCGTAATCTGCGACCTATACTAAGTTCGGCGTAGTCACAGACTACGTCGAACAATTAGTCCTTTTTTATTTAAAAAGCTTAATAATCTCCTCACACTCCAGCCCGTTAAAACTACCGGAGCTCATCAGTGCCAGCACAGCTTTTTGTAAATTACTGCTTCGAAGATAATCAAGCAGCTCCTGTTTGGAGCCAAGAATTGTCAAATCTTTTTTGCTAAAACCTTCCCTGATACGGTCGTGCGGCATCAGAGCAAGTTTTTTAATGGCCACAGCATGAGGATCATAAAAAACCACAGCTTCATCAGCCGGATCAAGGCATTGCTTGTAATGATCAATAAAAGCCTCGCTTAAACTGCTGTAGGTATGTAACTCATAGCATACCAATAGCTTGTGATTAGGAAATTGATCTCGTAAAGCCGAAACGGTAGCCAGTAATTTGGAGGGGGCATGGGCAAAATCTCTGAAGACCGTAATGCCGTCCTTTGTAAACCAGCGCTCCAGGCGTCGGGAGGCTCCCATAAAACTTCCAATTGCATCATAAAACTGTGCATCACCAACTCCCATCTTGCGACAAACCTCCAAAGCAGCACTGATATTCATCAGGTTGTGGTTTCCAAATACTTCTATTGGAATGTTAGCTGTTGCTGTTTTCAGTTTTAGCTCACCATTGTCCAAAGCCGAATCGTGTGCGTAATAGGGTATTTTTTCCATTTCAACTTCTGCTGCCAGCTTTTTAACTTCCGGGTCAGATGCACTGTAAATCAAGCTACCGCCTTTTTCGATGGCCTGAATAAAAAGCCTGAACTGATGCAGATAATTTTCAAAAGTCGGGAAAACATTTACATGATCCCAGCCGATGCCGCTGATCACAGCAATATGTGGATGATAATGCAGGAATTTTGGAACCCTGTCGATGGGAGAGGTTAGGTATTCATCGCCCTCAATGATCATCCATTTGGCAGTATCACTCAATTTTACCATCACCTCAAAACCTTCCAGCTGCGCTCCAACCATATAGTCTGCCTCAATGCCTGCTTTCTTCAAAACATGTAAAATCATGGCTGTGATGGTGGTTTTTCCATGACTTCCACCAATCACAACACGTTTTTTATGTTTACTCTGTTCGTAAAGAAACTCAGGATAAGAGAAAACCGGAACTCCAATTTGCTGTGCCTTAAGCAACTCTGGGTTATCCGCTTTGGCATGCATACCCAGGATAACTGCATCCAGGCCGGTATGAATTTTCGCCGGAAACCAACCAAATTTGTCAGGCAGCAGCCCCAATTGTTTCAGCCGACCTTTTGAAGGCTCAAAAATCTCGTCATCAGAACCTGTGATCGCATCTCCCTTGTGATGCAGAGCAATAGCCAGGTTGTGCATCGCACTCCCGCCAATGGCAATAAAATGTAAATAAGACATAAATCCTAAATGAAAAACTATTTTCCTGCGAAGCTAAACAATTTGAGTCAATGTATTGAAGAGGGCTCCAACACAAATTATCTTTTCGGTGGATTGCTTATCTTTGCCTGCACTCATTCTACAGAAATCATCAATATGAAACAGGAAGATATCAATCAGTTGAATCAAACACTTGCAAAGGCAAACGCTGAAGAGATTCTGAAAAAGGCAGCCACACTTTTTCACGGAAAGATAAGCTTTGCGAGCAGCCTGGGTTTTGAAGATCAGATTATCACGCATTTCATTGCCAAAAACAATCTTCCAATTTCTATTTTTACGCTCGACACGGGTCGTCTTTTTCCTGAAACCTATGATCTGATCGACCGGACGGTAGCAAAATATAAACTTAATATTGAAGTCTATTTTCCGGATTATCGACAGCTTGAAAAAATGGTAAGTGAAAAAGGCATCAATTTGTTTTATGATTCCATCGAAAACCGAAAAATGTGCTGTGGCATTCGCAAAACCGAACCACTTAAAAGAGCCCTCCAAAACCTGGATGCCTGGATCACTGGATTACGAAAGGAACAAGCCGTTACGCGAACCCATATGAAGGCCATTGAATGGGATGCCATGCACGATTTGGTAAAAATAAATCCTTTGATCAACTGGACAGCTGAGGAAGTGGAGACTTTTGTCAGATCCGAAGGCATACCTTATAACAAGCTTCACGATAAAGGTTTCCCGAGCATCGGCTGCCAGCCCTGTACGCGTGCCATTCAACCGGGCGAAGACATCCGCGCCGGACGCTGGTGGTGGGAACAGCCCGAACAAAAAGAATGTGGCCTGCATAAATCCTGAACCTCTTACCGATTAGACTGATGAACAAGTCTATTCTCGAGCTTGCTATCCCGAATATCATCAGTAATGTTACTGTACCGCTACTTGGCATGGTCGATTTAGCTTTGATGGGGCATCTGGGATCAGCGGTTTATATTGGTGCAATTGGATTGGGAAGTGTCATTTTTAATGTTTTGTATCTCAGCCTGGGATTTTTAAGAATGGGAACAACAGGCTTTACTGCACAGGCATTTGGCCGGAACGATAAGCAAGAAATAGCACACGGCCTTTATAGGCCGCTCTTGATAGCAGGTGCTCTGGCCTTGCTGCTGATAACATTACAAATCCCGATAGAAAAAGTCAGTTTCTACCTGCTTGATGGCAGCGCAGAGGTGAAGTCATTGGCACGTGAATATTTCTATATCAGGATATTTGCAGCACCTGCCACCTTGAGCCTGATGGCACTGATGGGTTGGTTTGTGGGAATGCAAAATACCCGAATCCCTATGTACCTCAGCATTTTTATCAATGTCCTGAATATTGCTTTTAACTTGTTCTTTGTCAAGGTGATGGATATGAATGTTGCAGGTGTTGCCTGGGGGACATTACTTGCCCAATATGGCGGATTGGCTTTTGGCCTTGTGCTGCTCTTTATAAATTACCGGACCAGCTTCCTCCCCCTGAAGCGTAAAGTACTGTTTCAAACAGACTTGCTCAAACGCTTTTTTAAGGTAAATTCTGATATTCTGATTCGCAGCATTGCACTCATTCTCACGCTTTCGTTCTTTACCAGTGAATCGGCCGGACTGGGTAATAATATACTGGCCATCAACAGCATGATGTTGCAATACTTTTTTGTTTTCTCCTATTTCATGGATGGCTTTGCCTATGCTGGCGAGGCTTTAATCGGTAAATTCACAGGATCGAACGACAGGCACAAAATCAGGAAAACCATCCATTATCTGTTTCTTTGGGGCTTTGGGTTGAGTTTACCCTTTATGCTGACTTACGGACTTTTTCATTCCGATTTGATTCGGCTGGTCACTGATAACACCGAATTGATTGCCTTGGCATTGAAATACAAATGGTGGATGATTTTGATTCCCATCAGCACTTTTGCTGCATTTATCTGGGATGGGATTTATATTGGGGCAACAGCTTCGGCAGCCATGCGAAACACCATGCTGATTGCTTCTGTTTTTGTCTTCTTGCCGGTATGGTATTTCGGTCTTGACTTTTGGAACAACCACGGTCTTTGGCTGGCTTTTCACCTTTTCATGATCAGTCGTGGGCTTTTGATGAGCCTTTTTGCACGAAAGGCACTGAACATATAGATTTCCCTGCTGTTTAAAAAAACATTATGGCATTTCAAGCAATTACAGGCAAAAATTCAAAATGATTATCTTTGCTGCCATTTCCACAAGCTTTTTTTTTGAAAATATATGGATCAGATGAGTAAAAAGAGACCTGCCGAAAAGAAATCAAATACATGGAATAAGGAAGAGATTCTACGCGATTATTATATAGGATGGTTGAGCCGAAATATCAGTTTGTTGGGTCGCAGGGAAGTGCTCACCGGCAAGGCTAAGTTTGGCATTTTTGGCGATGGAAAAGAAGTGCCACAACTGGCCATGGCCAGCGTTTTTCGGGAAGGCGACTGGCGGTCGGGTTACTATCGCGACCAAACTTTTATGCTGGCAGCAGGAATGATGACGCCCGAAGAACTTTTTGCACAGCTATATGGTGATACTGATCTGCAGGCTAATCCCGGAAACGGAGGCCGCCTGATGAACAACCATTTTGGCACACGCTTACTGGACGAAAAAGGAGAATGGAAGAAGCAAACAGAAATGAAGATATCAAGCTGCGACACCTCCCCCACTGCCAGCCAGATGCCGCGTCTGCTGGGACTTGCGCTGGCATCCAGTTATTATCGTCAGGACGAAAAACTCGCGCAATCTGATTTCTTCTCCAAAAAAGGAAATGAAGTAGCTTTTGGTACGATTGGTGATGCCTCCACTTCCGAAGGTCATTTCTTTGAAACCATTAATGCTGCCGGTGTTTTGCAGGTGCCAATGGCCATTTCCGTTTGGGATGATGGCTGGGGAATTTCCGTTCCCAATAAATTTCAAACGACAAAAGGCAGCATATCCGAAATATTGAAAGGCTTTGCCAAAGAAAGAGATTCTAACGGTTATTATATCTACAAAGCAAGTGCCTGGGACTATCCAGAGCTTTTACGTATATATCACGAAGGTGTTGACAAATGCCGAACAGAGCACGTTCCGGTGCTTTTTCATATCACCGAATGCACCCAGCCACAAGGCCATTCCACTTCCGGCTCGCACGAACGTTATAAATCAACTGCGCAACTGGAAGAAGAAATCCGTCGTGATGGATTGGTGCACCTGCGTGAATGGATTATAAAGGAAGATATTGCCGAAGCAGAAGAGCTCGACAAGATTGAAAAGGAAGCAGCCAAAGACGCAAGGGAAGCACGCAAAAAAGCCTGGAAAAACTTTTTGCAGCCACTGTTGGATAAAAGAGATGAGTTTATCAAAGTGACCGATGTAACCACCTGTAGTTGTGCCAAAACAAAAAAAATAGAAGCAATCAAAAGTGATCTGGCAAAAATTGGTGAACCCATCCGAAAAGACATACTCTCGTCCGGGAAAAAGATTCTGCGACTTATCTGTGATGCCTGCACAAAGCCCGAAAACTCTTTAAAAACAAACGTCACCAGCTGGCTCGAAAAAGAAATGGCCGAAGGTCGTGAAGCCTATAGCAGCCATCTGTGGTCCGAATCAGAAAATGCAGTCAAAAATATTCCCGGTATTGCGCCTGTATTTGATGAAAAAGCTGATCTTGTTCCTGGAAGAGAAATCCTCAGGGATAATTTTGATAAACTTTTTGAAAAATATCCTGAACTGATCGCCTTTGGCGAAGATGTGGGTAAGATTGGCGGCGTAAATCAAACTTATGAAGGATTGCAGGAAAAATATGGCAGCCTCCGCATCAGCGATACCGGCATCCGCGAAGCAACAATTATCGGGCAAGGCATAGGACTGGCCATGCGTGGTTTACGTCCTATCGCCGAGATTCAATACTTTGATTACTTACTGTATGCACTCGAGCTTATTTCGGATGACCTCGCTACATTGCAATACCGTACCCGAGGAGGACAAAAAGCACCTTTGATCATCAGCACCCGTGGCCATCGCCTCGAAGGCATCTGGCACGCCGGATCGCCACTGAGTATGGTCATTAATTCTATCAGAGGAGTACATGTGGCCGTTCCACGAAATATGACACAGGCAGCAGGATTTTACAATACATTTCTGGCCTCTGACGAACCAGCTCTCATCATCGAACCGCTGAATGGTTACCGCCTCAGGGAGCAAAAACCATTGAATCTGGGAGAATACCGAATTCCGGTTGGTAAACCCGAAATCCTGAAAGAAGGCACTGACCTTACCCTCGTTACTTATGGTTCCTGCGTCCGTATTGCCAAAGATGCTGTGACTCAGCTTCAGGAGTTTGGTATTGATGTAGAGCTTATCGATGTGCAAACTTTGCTGCCTTTTGATGTGGACCATACCATTGTTGAATCGCTGAAGAAAACCAATAAAATCGTGTTCTTCGATGAAGATGTTCCCGGCGGGGCAACTTCCTATATGATGCAACAGGTGATCGAAAATCAGCAGGGATATAAATATCTGGATGCAGAGCCCAAAACGCTAACGGCCCGTGATCACCGGGCTGCTTATAGCACTGACGGTGATTATTTTTCGAACCCCAATGCGGAAGATGTGTTTGATGTGATTTACAATATCATGCACGAATACAACCCACAACGCTATCCGAAGATATTTTAAAAGCTAATTATGGCTGTGGACTTGTCTTTCTGTTTGATAGCATAAAACTGTAAATCAGATATGATTTATCTTTGCCCCAAGTTTTTCTGTTATGGTTTTTCGCTTCTTGCTTCTTTTCCTTTTTGTTTTGTTATTGGGCTGTCAAAAACACTCCAATGATCAGGTTATTGAACCTAAAAGGGAAAATAGTTTGCTGAAGCTTGAAACTAAGAGTGCTTCTGTTATCGGGATCAATGCAAAAGAACAACTGGCACTGATAGATTTTCAAAAACCCCAAACCACTACTTTAAAAACTTTTAAAGAAGACATCGGAACCCTGGCTTCAATAAGTATTTTTGGCCTCACCTCTGATGATATCACCTCGGAGGAGGTATTCATGAAGCCTGAGAAACCTTTGTTTGTTGCGCAATCATCAGCCATCCATCCCTCCTACCTCATCCTGACATTTGACAACGATATTTTTGCTGAAACGGATTATTACTACACCAATGGTTTTTCGGTTGGTTTGGTTCATCCAATATTTAACAGCGGAATTTTAAGGAAAATCCTGCCTGATTTAGGAAGTAACTCCTTCAATACCACCGGTCTCAGGATTCATCAGTTTATGTTTACACCCCAAAATCCTGAAGCAATCGAAATTGACCCCAACGACAGACCTTTTGCCGGTGTGCTTTTAGCAGAATATTTTAATCTAAGTCAACTGATGAGTCGCGGGATGAACATTCATGCAAGTCTGAGGTTGGGCGTAATCGGCAAGGCATCCATGGCACAAGCCCTCCAAACGGCTATGCATCAGCTCGAACCCAAAGGATGGAATGATCAGATTGGCAATGATCTGTTAATAAATTATGATTTGAGTTTGGAAAAACTATTATTCTCCGGTAAATTCTGTCAGTTAAGCGGGATGATTGAAGCTGGATTGGGAAGTTATCAAACCTATGGCGGTGCTGCTTTTCAACTTCGGATAGGTCTGCTCAATGGGATGAAAAACAGTTATTTACCTGGATTAGAAAGCACTGCTTTGTCAAAAAACCAAGCTGGAAGTTTTTGGTTTTTCGTTCAACCAGCCTGGCACTATGTTGTACACAATGCCAGCTTGAATGGAGGTTTTTTTAACAAGACAAATACACACTTTTTCGGGCATGATGAAATAACCAATAATCTGACACGTTTTTCAGCTGGTTTTTCCTGGCATTATCGAAAACTAGGGCTTGGCATCAGATGGACGCATATTGGGCCTGAGTTTGAAACAGCCAAAAATCACAACTGGGGCAGCATGAGCCTGCTTTATACACTTTAAATAGACTTTGAAATTGAAAAAACTACACCTAAACGGAAAAAACGGAAGCTCAAAAGCTTTGCCACAAAAGGATAAGATTATATTTCCTGTTTCTTATGAACTAAAGGTTATCCTTGAGCTTTCGCGGCCTAAAAATGAATTGAGAAATGAACTGGAAAGCCTGTTCAGTCGTCACAGCATTCCCTTTACTTTTCTATCGGAAAAGCCCAGTTCCAAAGGGAATTATACCAGTCTGAGATATAAAGTAACGCTGATCGACGAACCTCAGATGAAGGCACTTTACGCAGGACTAGAAGGAATAAAAGAGATAAAATTTGCAGTGTGATGTCGGATTTCGGAAATCAAATCTTATTACTTGCCGCAGGAGGAAGTCTGGGAACAGTTTTACGATACCTGGTATATCAGTTTGCAGATAAATACCTTAATCAGCATTTGCCCTGGGGAACTTTACTTGTGAATTTGATTGGTTCATTTTTAATTGGTTTGGTCTGGGGATCGATGGAAAAGCTTGCACTTACACCAGCTTTAAGGTTCTTCCTTGTGCTGGGTGTTTTGGGCAGCTTCACTACTTTTTCGGCCTTTGCATACGATAGTTTTTATCTGCTCAATCAGGGACAATTCAGATGGTTGCTGATTAATTTGCTTTTAAACAATGTATTAGGACTGCTTTTATGCGGATTAGGATTCTACATGATAAAACTTTTTGCCTGATATGCATGAACTTGAGCCTTTTTATAATTGGCGACATCTTTATGTTGCAGCCGACGACAGCCGCTCACCCTTTCAAGGGAGAAGCTATAGTGAAATCTACTGCAGCCATGCTGTTTACAATTATCTGATTCATCCTCAATGGGATGAGTTTGGTTCGGCAACGCTTTATCTGAAAGTTTTACAATGCGACTACAATTTGCAATACGCTGTAATTGAATTACTTGGCGAATGGAATGATTTGCTTTATAACGACATCATGTTTTTCTACAGAAATGTGATTGAAGATATGTTGGATCAGGGAATCATTCATTTTATCCTGATTGGCGAGAACATCTTAAATTTTCATGCAGATGGAGATGATTATTACCAGGAATGGTTTGATAATCTGGAAGATGGCTGGATAGTTTGCCTTAATTTCAGAGACCATGTAGTAGATGAGTTCGTCAGAGCCCGACTGGATTATTACCTGGCTTTTGGCGGAAAATTTGATGGCTTCAACTGGCGCGCACTGGAACCTGAACAGCTTTTTAAAAAGATTAACGAGTTGGTAATGAAAAGATTAATGCCATAATCATGAAAGAATTAATGGCCATTCAAATACAGATTTTTGGAAGGGTGCAAGGTGTTGGATTTCGCTATTACACCCGGCAAAAAGCCAACGAACTTGGGTTGACTGGCTATGTAAAAAACAAATCAGACGGCAGCGTGTTTATAGAAGCAGAAGGTGACGAAGCTGCACTCAACGAGTTTATATTGTGGTGCCATACTGGTCCTTCGTGGGCGCGAGTACAGGAAGTGAAATATTATACAATGCCGCCGTACAATTATACAAAGTTTGAGATCAGGTAACAATGTATATACAACTTCAACTCCCTGATAACATGTCTTTTGCTGAGTGGAAACGGAAGCCGTTGAACTGTAAAACCTGCCGATCTCAAGGTGTTTATTAGCAAGGTGTTTATTAGACTATTAAACTTGTCTCTATTTGATTAGCCGAACTTTAAAAAGCAAAATTTATTGAAATAAGGAAGCGGCTTGGGTTTAATTCGTATGTCGATTCAATTATTGAGTTCGTGAAAGCCTGATAGGTCGTATAGTTTTTTGTGTTAAGAATATTTAAGTATTTCATTTCTAAATCAATTTTGCGTTTGCTAAAGCTATATCGATATATAATGTCCAGAAAATAGGACTGCTTTCTTTTATATTCGTGATAATCTACAGCCAAACTCAGCATTTGATTCGATTTTGGATACACAAATAGGTTCATCTTTTGAGTTAACATTTTGGTGTTATCATCATTATTATCAGCAATTACATTTTGAAAATAATGTAAATTCAAACCATATTCAATGTTGAACCAATTTTTAAAGCGGTATAAAACATGAGGACTAAATTGATAAAAGCGATTGATGGTATTAAAGATTTCAGCATTCATCAATACCATTCCTTCCTGTTGGCTTGCACCCAAACGTAAACTAAATGTCGAGCGTATAGCTGAATAATATTTACTTGTATTTGCTTTAAAACTGATATATTGTCCCTGATTTGGATACTCAACTGCCTCAATTACTGAAGCTCCAAACTCATTAATTAAGCTGTTATAGAGTAGATTGCTACGTAATTTGACGTATAAGAAACTTGATGAATGGAAGAATGATATTATCGCGTTAGAATACTTTAATTGAACACCTAAATTGTTTTTTAAATTGATAGCGATAGGTGCATTATTTTGACTTAAATTTCGATACGATTTGAGGAGAAAACCATAATAAACTCCATCTAATTCTCCAAAATTGTTTGAATAGCTCCATGAAGCTGAGGCTTCCCAAAAGCCTTTTAATTTGTAGTTGACAAAAAGACGAGGTTTTAAAAAAGTACGGTTTATATCCTGACCCAGATTGTTAATTTGATCATCGATTGTTAAGGTTTGATATATAAGCGGTAAATTAAAATTGATGGTAAGTGCTCTTTTTCGATATTGTATTTCAGTTTGCAAGAAGGCTTGTGAATTAAAGATATTTTGATCATTTTCAAAACCTGATGATACTTGTAAGTCATCAACCCGTAATATTGATTGCAGTGTTTGTTGTCTTATTATAAAACCAGCCTTTGGGCTAATAACAATGCCTTTAAATGTGTAAACCATTCCGATAGAATTTTCTGTATAAAACCTTTTCAATTCAACAGTTTGAAGGCTGTTTTCGTAAGCAATCTCATCATTTAAAATATTGGGAAATACCCCGGGATTGATTTGAAGTTGATGCGGATTTTCGTCATAAGAAATATATGACCTAATCTCAATGAGCTTTTTGCCAAGAGGATAAATTGAGTGCAAATCGTTTGAAATACTTTTCGCCGGTGATTTAAGCTTTTGAGAGATTTGTTCACTATTATTGCTCAACAACCCAAAACTACTATTCCAGTTTGATTTAAAACATAGTTTATTTTCCAAAAAATTCGACTTCACATTCCTGCTTAATGTAAAAACAGCTTGTAAATAGTTGCTAGTGTACTCATTATAAAAGTTTTCGTTAAAAGTAACCGTGTCTTCAGGTGTAAATATTGTATGAGAAGCACTGGCTCGCTCTTGTTGAAAATCAGTGATATAGTGTAAATTTGAACGCAGCTGCAAATTGTTGTTCAACTTTGTGAGTGCATTGAGATTCAATAAATGAATATTATTTTTCAGGTATAATGTAGGGTCAAAATCATAAGGAGGATTCAATGTTTGAATATTTAACAATTCAGGTGTTTCGTTCGGATGATTCAGGCTTTTTCGGAACTCATCAGGCAAGTGACTTGTAAGTTGTGTTGATGCGTCTTTCCCAATATTATTTGTTTGATAGGATGCAACAAATTGAAACTTACGTGTAAAGGTCATTGGTGTAATATTTACATCCAATAAAAAGGGCGTGAATCCTGTCCCTAAAATTGCTTTTCCGGTGGTGGTAACATCCTGATTTAATTTTAAATTCAGTGATGCCTGTTGTGAAACTACTTTTTCTTCAAGGATTCGAATAGGTTGATGATTTTCATATACTTCAATTGTGGCCACCGATTGATGCGGTAAATTATTGCTTACCATCGCATAACGCCCATCCATCAAATCGAGACCTTCGATATAAAATTTCTGTATTGGTA
Source organism: Bacteroidales bacterium UBA6229 (assembly GCA_002440975.1). Taxonomy (GTDB): domain Bacteria; phylum Bacteroidota; class Bacteroidia; order Bacteroidales; family F082; genus UBA5536. Next base: position 2,504 of record DJWN01000115.1, on the reverse strand, counting down.
GTCCCTGATAAAGTATTTGACCGTTTGTTTCAACTTCAATACCCGGCATTTTGCGCAAAACATCGGCAATTGATCGATCACTTTTTGCGGTAAATGCATCTACCAAAAAGCTCAAGGTATCTCCTCTACGTTCGATTGGAGAAGCCCTTAAAGTAAATGTTTCTAGGGTTTTTTCGTCAACTTCTAAAATAAAAGGTATTTCCTGTGTGTGATTGGCGATTTCTCGTTTTTCTCTTTTGTAATGTATGGCACTTGTTTCTATGCGCAAACTGTCTGCACTTGTGGTTAGTTCAATTGAAAACTGTCCATCCAGGTTGGAAACTCCAAAACCAATCACAACAGATTCATCCAATTCATAAATCAGAATATTGATATATGGTATAGATTCTTCATCGCTGTTTATAATTTTCCCGCTCAGTATAATTTGGCTGAAAATGTTATTTAACAAAAAATAAAAAACGAAAAATAGAAAGAATGATCTCATTCATTCACTAATTATTTCCTACTTAATTCAATAGGATTGTTACGTCGCTCCATCAATTTGGCAACCTTTTGCTGAACCTCGCTATTAAGACCGGCTGTTTTTGCATGGCTAATTATATTGTCGCGCATGGCATCCTTTGCCTTAAAATACTCTTTTTTTGAACACTCAATATAATCAAATTCCGGAAATCCGATAAAAAGATCATATCCAGGTTTCTTAATGGATACAAACTCGAATGAGTAATGCAAACGCGTGTCGTAAATCTTAACAATTAGCCCGGGCAAACCATTGAATTTATAGGGTCCGTCGTTATACGGAATTTCAGTACTAAACCATGCAACCCATGTTCTTCCTCCAAAGTCCGTAGTGGCTTTTTGAGCTTTAAAGCCGGAAATAATTGCAGTTTCATTAAGTAATTCCCATTTGAATAGGCCAATATCCTCCTCAAATTTAAACTTACCGCTTCCTAAAACACTATCAATAAAGGTTTGTTTGTCTTTTGGATAATTTTTGAAAATCTCATAGCGAAACCTTACAATAGGCAGAGGATTTGATCTGTCAGATGCAATTCTTTGAAAATCTTCTTGTGAAGTAGCCGTGCGTGCCATGCTATCGCCTATAAAATAATTATAACTTACAAATCTACTTACCGTTGAACCAATAAAGAGCAGCATATCCTCTTGCCGTTTAAAGTTTTGATGCATAGAATCTTCCTGAAATTCCAAAGAATAGGTAACGATATGTTCAACCAATTCAATGTTTTCTTTAGGGAAATGAAATATGGTCTGGGCAAATGAGGGTATAGATATTACAGATAGAAACAGGAAACCTATATAGCGAACGAGTACTATTTTGTTCATGAAATTATACATCTTGTTTTATTTAATAAGTATTTGAATTAGAAAAAAATGCAACCAACAAATGGACAGATAAAATACCACCGTCCATTTGTTAGTTATTTGATGTAAACTTTAACTAATTGGCACATCGCATAATATATCTGCCCATGCCCACCAATCTCCAGCTCCGCAATAGTAAACAGTATGTTGTGTACCATAAGGGCAAGTCATAACTGCAGTATGACATGGTTGCGCTGCTGCATCTACAATTTTGGGTGATGCGAAAATAAATAAGCCCAATACAGCTAGAAAAATAAATCCTTTTTTCATGATTTTAAATTTTGAAATAAATATTAAAACTTTAATAATTGTGCAAGTTAAAAGTACTTAATTTATAAAACGCCACTTCACGCCAACCTGCATTTCGGAAGTGGCTATGTATATCAAATTTATTTTTCCCAATTTTAAAAATATATTTGGAATCACAATAAGTTTGATATTTTGTGTAAAAAACCAAGTTTAGGGAAAGTGAGTAAAAATAACCTACTAACAAGAAAACCCTCAATGAAATATTTAAGTTAATCCTACTATTATTATCTTTAGAAATCTGTCTGAGAATTCCGATAGGCATTTGCATTATTGTTAGTAAGTACAATATTAAGAAAACTTTTTGTTTTAGAGTATAAAATGTAAAAAATAGGGAAATTGCAATTGTATTAGCGAAAAGCCCTTAGAACATGTCGCTTCCCCGGAGGGCCGGCTAATCGCTCGATCGTAAAACCACTGTCGCGCAAGGCATTTTTTACCACACCTTTTGAGCTGTAAGTAACTAAGATACCTCCTGGTTTCAGGGCTTCATAAAGTTTTGCAAAGACCTGCCTGCTCCAAAGTTCAGGCTGCACATTGGGGCTGAAAGCGTCAAAATAAATCAAGTCGAAATACCTTTCAACCGGTTCGAAATCAAGCAAATCAATTAGGATTCTTTTCAATTTAAACAAACCATTCCCAAATGTTTGTTCAATCCCGGCCTCCCTGTGAAATGCAATGAATTCCGTTTTAAAAGTTTCAAATTCAGTTAATTGAGTAAAATTTAATTGAGCTGCGTTTTCAGGGCTTAAGGGAAACGCATCAATGGAAGTGTATTCAATTTGGATTGATCTGCGACAAGCTTCAACAAGCGT
>DJWN01000112.1 GCA_002440975.1 Bacteroidales bacterium UBA6229 | reverse complement strand
CGCTAAAATACCTGTCAGTGATTTGTATTAAGTCATCATCTATGGCCTTTGTTAAGCCTTGATTGTAATCAAATTCCAAAAACAACAGTTGATTAAACAGGATTCCAATGGCCAAATTGCCATGAAGAGTGTGATTCCAATCCAATCCTTCAATAGGAAGCAGATACCCATCTGGACTTACAATAAAAATGGATCTACCTTTAGAATTAGATTCTAATAAATACTGAAAATTAATCCCTGCTCTTACATAAGGCTGCAGCTTCGACTCCAGGAAAGTAATTTTCTCACTCAGACCAACAGTCAGGGTATTATAACTGTAGCTGAAGTTTGGCAGTTCGTACGTAACGCCTTCATGTTCAAAAATATGATTGGTTTTGTAGCCTTTCTTAAGGAAACCAAGTTCCAGCCTGGTGCTGAACAGGCTGCCATGATTTAGCTCACCAAAACCTTTTAAAATGAGGCCTGATTTTGCTTCCTTCCATTCTGTGAATCCGAAAAACTCTGAATTCCACTTTTCATTAAACGAGCCCACTCCAATTTGTACGCCATAGTTGAATGACTGACCCGCAGCCTGATTTCCTGATAACAACAGACAGACCCCATAGCTGCCATAAGCCCAAAGGCTCTGAAACAATTGTTTAGTTTATTCATCTCAATTAATTTAGTTTATTACACACGCTCATTATTTTGATTATAAAATCTTTGTTGCTCACTTGGCATTTACTTTTTGCTTCGGATAAAAACTTCGCATACCTGCTGATTTTAGCTACTTTCAACAATCGCAATCTCCTCTTCCGTTAAACCGTACAGCTGGTAAACCAATTGGTCGATTTTGGCTTCTAAAACAGTTGTATCGGATGTAGGATTTTGCTTTTTTTGAGATAATATTTCATTGACATTGGGTTCTAACTCTTCCAATCCATTTGGTAAAGGACATTCCTTCATATATTCTGTGAAAAATCTCAAATATCCTCCTCTTATCGAGTTCGAAACCGTTTTAAAATAAAAATGAAACAGCTTTGAATTCAAATAACCAAGTAATCCTATTGATTCTGAACCAATATTATAAACTGTATTAATACTGTAATGACTTTGATAGTCTAATACAAAATTTAAGTTTTTAGATATGTCAGGATACATTATTTTAGGTTTTTCAAATTTTCTTGAATCTCCAGGACTTGCTTGAAGCTCATACCATTGACCATTTCCAGCCTTTTTCTCTAGCTTTGATTTGTACTTAGATAGATGCTCAAAAATAGATGGATAACTTTCTATATCTATTCCTCTTTGAGCTAAGATAATATAGTTGCCGCTTAAAGGTTGTTCATAACGTTTGATATTTCTTCCCGCTAATAAAGGCTTTAATATTTCTTTGGCACTTTCATTTTTATTAATGAGATCCTTTTTTGTCTCCTCATCTACAACAAATGCCTGATTCAGGCCGGTAACAATGCCACGAAAGATAGATTCGTTCACGAAATCGTTTAAAGTAATGGTGCTATTTTTCTTGATCTTTTCAATCAATCTATTATTTTCTGGGATATTTAAACTCCAACCTTTTTCCGATAATAATCCTACTTTAATTTCTACCTGGCTTGACCTCAAATAGCTTTCTAATCCTTTTGGAAAGTTTAAAGACTCGACCGATGAAAACTGAAAGTCAGAGCTTACAACTTTATTTGAGACTTCAAGAATACAAGGATATGTTGTTGCCTCTTCAAAAACAGGTAAATCTCTAAAGTCAATAATTCTCTCAATCTTTCTAGCCAACAAATACTCTCTTAGCTCTTTACCATATCCGGCTCTAAGCCATTTATTGGGTATGATAAATGAAAAATAACCTTTAAGTGCTAAAAGATTCAACCCTAAATCAACAAAATATACATAAAGATCTGCAGTAGAATTAAAACAGCTATACTTGCTTTTTAAATAATATTTAAACTCTTTAAACTCCTCCTGCCTGATATACGGCGGATTCCCAATCACCACATCAAAACCAACAAAATCGCCTTCCTCGTTGAGTACTTCCGGAAATTCGAAACGCCATTCAAAGGCGTTTTCAAAAATCTTGTTGGCTTTGATGGCTTCTATCTCGGCTTCCAGCTTTTGGATATCGGTGGTGAGCTTTTGCAGTTGCTTGTTCCAGGCGGCCTTTTCCTTTTCGGTCATTTCGAAAAGCTGCTGCTGGGTGGTCATGGCCAGCAGTTCGCCCTTGAGCTTGTTAAGCTTTTTCAACTTGGGGTCGTTGCCCGAAATTTCGCTTCTGAAATTGGATTTGATGTCGGCAATCAGCCGTTCCATCTCCCATTTCTGTTCTTTGTTTTTGGCGTTGCGGTAGGTATCCACAGCCACCCGATAACTGGCGATCGACCATTTACTTTTCCTGAGTGCTTGTTTCAGGTCGGACTGGATGTCGAAACGGCTTACGAGTGAATTGCCGCATTTGATGTTGATGTCGATATTGGGCAGGGTTTCCAGTTCGGTATCGCTCTTGTAATAAGCGTTTTTAAGCAGCTCGATCCACAAACGCAGGCGGCAGATTTTTACCGAATTAGGGTTGATATCTACTCCAAAAAGGCAGTTTTCGATGAGGCTTTGCTTTTCGTGAAAAAGGGTTTCCTGTATGCGCTGACTTTCCGGGCTGTTGGGTTTATAGTCGAACAATTGTCCTTCTTCATCGGTCACGATCAGTTCGTCGTTCACCACTTCCACCTGATATTCTTTCAGCCGCCTGCCGTTGCGATCCTGTAATATTTTCAGGTCGTGCTTGATGGCAATCATCTCGTTGAGGGCCGAAACCAAAAAATGACCTGAACCCACGGCGGGATCGCAGATTTTGAGGCTGTTAACAATTTCGTTGGCTTCGCGGCGGTCGTCAATCTTGTCGTAAAGCTCGTCCAGATCGTGGCAATTCCAGTTTTTTGTTTCGTTGAATTTCTGCACAACGGCTTTGCGAATGGTTTGGCGGCACATATACATGGTGATGAAACCCGGCGTAAAGAATGAGCCGTCTTTGTAGCCGTTGATCTTCTCGAAAATCAGTCCAAGCACCGAAGCATTGATGAGGGATTTGTTCTCTTCTTGTATTTCTTCCTGGCCTTCGCTGCTGAAGTCGTAGGCATCCAGAAATTCAAACAGGTAATTGAGCGTATTCAAACTTCCGCTCCGCCTTTTTCCTTGTGGGTCTTTCAGCACCGTAGAGGCAATTACAGGGATGGTTTTATCGTCTTTGAGGTTACTGATAAAGATGGTTTGCTGCTCAAGTTCAGTGGGTTCAAACAAGGAAGAGTTAAGGTAGGGAACTTTGGCAAAGGCCTTACTCACATCCTCGTTCCGATCTTCGAATTTCCGCGCCAGCACCTGAAAAAACAGGCTGTTCAGGTCGTCGTAGTCTTTGATCTTCTCTGCATTCAGAAAGGCAAACGATTTGTCGTCTTTGCCGGCAGTGAGCTTGTCGCCTTTGTGGTAGGCCACGAGCTGCGCTTCCAAAAGCTTCAGAAAGAGTATCCTGTTGATCCAGGTAATGGAAAGTTCGAGTGCCACATTGAACAGTTTTTCCTGATAGGTATTCCCAAAGCTGCCGGCATTTTCCAGTCGGTTGATCTTACCCAGGCTGTCGATCTGGATGATGGCATCTTCGAGTATGGAACCGCTGTGTCGTTCGCCCGGCTTGCTGCGCCCGATCAGTTTTTTGCTTCCTTCCTTGGTTTCAGTGAGGCCTATGATGTGTAGCAATTCAGAGTAGAAGCGTTTGTCGAGGCTGTTGCTGTCGTTGGCGAAAGGCAGCTTGAGCAGATGCTCGGGCGAAAGCAGCTTGAACAAGGCAATCAGTTTGTGATCATCAGTGCGACTATCCGTATGGCCTGCTGATTCAGTCTTATGCAGTAGTTTTTGATAGACCTGGAAATCGAAATGCGTAAAGGCAATTTCGCTTTCGAGGGCTGCTACAAAGGGCTCGGCGATTTGTTTGTAAAAAAAGTCGGTTCGGGTGTCGGCCAGGCGCCCTTCGATGAAGTCGTTGAACTGCCTGACAAGCGTTTTGTTTTGGGCAAAGAGCCGGTCGAAAGTGCTGGCATCAAAAATGAACCATTCGTAGCTGTTTGTCACTATCAGGTGTTTTACTTCAAGGTTGTTCAGGCTGATTCGTTCGTGCAGGTAATACAGCATCAATTCGTGAAAAGCCTTGGCATTGAGCTTTTCGACGGTGACCATCTCGCTTTTGTTGGTAGGCTTTTTGGCTTCTATAATCACCCCTACCCTGCTTTTGGCATCATTACCATTGTGAATCACAAGGTCGTTTCGGCCTTTGGTATTGATGAAATGTTTGGGTTCGTACCAGGTTTTTTTCAGGAAATCGCTGACCAGATTTTTATGAAACTCCTCCGATTCGGTGTCGTTGGTTCTTTCGAGCAGCTGGATGAGGTTGGTCTTAAAAGCCTCAATGGCAATACGGTTGGGTTTCACCTTCAAAAAAGCCTTGTTCAATGCCTTGCGTGGTTTCAGTTTGTTGAGCTTCATCGGGCTTGTGCGTTTTTGAGGTGCAATTTAAGGGTTTTTGGTGGATGGGAGGGCATCGGTTTTTTCATAGTACTCACCTATAAAACGAAAAAGCATTATATCGAACAATAGTTATAATTTTTGACTTTTAACACTTAGCAGCTGGCTTTAAAAATTTCCTTAAGGGTGTCAATATGCCGGAATGACAGATACCGCAAGGTTTTCATTTTTGGGATGCTGGATCAGGCTTTTTACTTCTGCCTTTAGGGAAGTCAGGCAAAATTTAAAGAATATTTGTTCCGCTTGGTTTTATGTCCTTTCATTCCATATTTCAGGATTTCTGCTTGTATGGAAAATGGCAATTACCTGTATCGATAAATCAACAATTCGGTAATAAATTACAAAAGGGAATTTAATTACAACATATTTTCGCACATCTTTATAGGCAATTGGAAACGATGATGGGTTTAGCCTGATATGCTTAAAACCCAGGTTGAATTGCTTGTAAAATGTGTCTGCAACTTTTGGACTGTCTTCAAAATAAAACTCATATGATTTATCAAAATCAGCTTCTGCCTCGTCTGATAAGCTCAAGCTAAACCGCTTTGCCATCATATTTTTCTTTAATCAAGTCCCATTTTTTAAATGTTGTTTTACCGCTTTCTATCCGTTGCAGCCGTTTATCGAGTAAATCCTTATGCTCCTCCGTAAGTTCAAACAATACTTCCTTTACATTAATAATCTCAATGTAATCCATTTCTTTGATCAGATTAAGAAATGCAGCTATTTTGCTCTGTTCCTTTATATTAAGCGTTAGTTCCATATCAAATATTTTGAGACAAAGATACTAATTTAAAAATCGTTTGTAAACTGTTCGATGGGTTATTATTTTTGGCCTTAGCCTTTAGTCCCGCTACACGGTAACTTTTAGATTTTTAAGGGGTCAGTATGCCGGAATGGTATGATGGGTTAAGTAGTTTAAGGGTTTAGCATCATCCAAATTTTTACGCCCGAAATATACATTTACTGGCTTATGAAACAAAGATTTGAGAAGTCAGGCGAGGAAACAGCAGATTGCATATTTTCATGGCGTTATAGTGGTCAATTCAATTCTTCTGAGGGTACGGATTACAACCTGAATTGTCATGAAGTGCCGGCTGAGGGTTTTGTCGGGTCAGGTTTTATGCTGAAAACTCCACTCTTTTTCAATAAACTGCAATCTAAATTTTAATAGTTCTTTCTCCCTCATGTCTAATGCAAAAAGCTGCCTTAATTTTGCTTTGTATGTCATTAACTTATAAGTGATGAAAATAAGCAGTAGCAATGACATCATTGAAAAACCCAGCCAATCAATAGGTTCGTGATTAAAAGAAAGCCTGTCTGTCCGATCATTACAAAGAAAATGATGTATCCAAGACCTAAAAAAATTCCTTTGTTTATTTTCCTTTTATTTTTCGCTATTAAGAGATTTGTGTTCTCATAGGAGCTTATTTGATCCTTTATTGAACCGATAATCAGTTGCTCTTCATCAAGTAATTTCTTTCTGTCGAAACCTCTTTCATTGAGAATTTTGCCAGCAATTATTTTCTTCTCAAAATCAATCGCTCCATCATGCTTAAAATAAAAGAACAATTTTTCCGAATCTTCAGAACTCATTGCGTTTTCTAATCCTTTTGTCATTCCAATTTTGTTTTAATATGTCAATACTTGCATTGATCAAAAAACTCTGTATAATAACGCTGTGTAACCTTGGCGGTATGAAAATTCTCTAATTCCGGACGATTTTCTATCAGGTTACACAAAAGTTGAAACGCCTGTCAGCAAAGGTAGGGGCTACAACCTTTGAATATCCTACTATCCCGGTAATTTTCCAAACCGCGCGTGTTAGCTTGCATTATTTTTTAACGATCTTCTTCATTATGATTTGATTATCAGAATAAATCCTCACAAAATAAACACCAGATGTAAGAGATGAAATGTTCAAATCATTTTTGTCTGTTTGTAAGACTATATTTCCTGAGTTATCAATTATCTCAATATTGTCAATTCTGAAGTCCGTTTTTATTTGAAAATTATCTGAAGTTGGATTGGGATATAATTTAAACTTGTCTGCCTGTAAGTCATTCATTGAAGTGAAAATCCAATAGTCGCATTCCTTTGATGTGAAATTAATATCGATATCACTGTCATGATAACATCTTATCGGACCGTCTGCTTCAGGTATTATTGTTAAACCTAAAGGTAAAAACCATTCATATCCGCCTACTTTTTCCAGGTAGTAACCACTAAACCATCCAAAATCGTCCAGTTGCTCTAAAACGTACTTATTCAATACTGTTCCATCGTATGTCGCCGTTTCAATTGCATCTATAACAACCCGGTAGGTAGAATCTTCGGTGAAATAAGTCTCATAAGGGACATCAAGCACTAAAGTATCTCCCTGCGAAACATTAAAAACAAATAATTTGTATAGTCTTTGTTTTTCCTGGTCGTACAACGAAACTGTATCACCAGATTCATGTATCAAATATGGAGAAACTTCAACAGAATCACCTTGATAGCTACAATAAATCCTTTTTATTTTTCTCAGATTTAAGTCATTAATCGTTGTGTCTTTTTCAACAATCAGATAATAGTATTCTGAATCAGGCGGTGCAGCTCCGCCAGCATTTGAACTGTAATACCATTCCGCTCCAATCGGCGCGAAATTTTGTCCGAATGCCTGAGCTATCTGAAAGATTATCAGAATTGCCGTAATGAAGATGTTTATTTTCATGATTAAATATTTTTGGTTTGTAATGTGGGTTTATAACGGTTACGTGTATGAGAAGTAGCGGATTAAAAAGCATTTCACTTTCAGTTTGGCACCGACTTTTATTAAAAGCATAGACCATTGATTTAGTACTGAACCCGCTATTTCTTATACACGCTGTTGTGCGTTCGTACTTTCTATTTTTCACTTTTTGTCCCACTTATTATTCTTGAGATAATGCCTTTCTGATTTGTGAATTCTGCCATTAAGACGCCTCCTAAATGTATTCCAATAAATGCTACCAAATAGTAGATGCTTAAAACGTGA
>DJWN01000090.1 GCA_002440975.1 Bacteroidales bacterium UBA6229 | reverse complement strand
GGGTAATCAGTGATTTACAATTTAGAAAAAAGTCCCGTAGGGACGATATAATATTTTTACCGGACAACAATGATTATTTATAATAAACTAGCAGTCAGGTTGTATCTATCAGATTGATATTTTTATGAAACGCTTTTGCTTATTACTTATTGTGCTGTCAAGCTTACCCATTGCCTTGCAAGCCCAGCAAGATGACTGGAAAACCTATTATGAAAAATCGGGGAAGATTGCCACGCCAAGATATGCCGAAACACTTGCTTTTCTTGAAAAACTTGATGCTCATTCCGAAGCGATGTATATGGCTGATTTTGGTCTAAGTCCTCAGCAGCGCCCATTGAAATATGTGATTTACGATCGGGAGGGATTAACTAATCCTGATGACATAAAAGCTTCCGGAAGGGTGTTGTTGATGGTGCAGGCCGGCATACATCCGGGCGAATCGGAGGGGAAGGACGCCATGTTGCTTTTGCTTAGGGATCAGGTGAAAGAGCAAAAACATAAAGCCCTGTTTGAGCAGGTGAGTCTGTTATTTATTCCTGTTTTTAATGTGGACGGCCACGAACGTTTTAGCCGTTATGGCCGCATCAATCAAAACGGGCCTGTTGAAATGGGTTGGCGCGTTACGGCTCAAAACTATAACCTGAATCGCGATTACCTAAAGGCCGATGCCCCTGAGATGCAGGCCTGGTTGAAGCTTTTCGACCACTATGATCCTGATTTTTTTATTGATACCCATACCACCGATGGAGCCGATTATCAGTATGTAATGACTTATGGACTGGAGCTCGGTGCCAATATCGATGCAGGGCTCACGGCCTGGCAAAAGGATGTTTTTTTGCCATTTTGGGACTACGCCATGCATGAGGATGGTTTTCCGGTATTCCCTTATGTAAGCTTTCGCAGCTGGCACGACCCCCGCAGTGGCCTGGTAAGCTGGATGTCGGGGCCAATGCTTTCGCAGTCCTATACAGCACATCGTAACCGTGCGGGTTTGTTGTTGGAAACGCATATGTTAAAGCCTTACAACCAACGGGTGGATGCTACGCTGGCGGCAATCTTGCATAGCATGGAAATACTTTCTCAGCACGGAAAACAATTGCAGCAACTGAACCAGGAAGCTGATGAGTATGCTGCTTCTGCTAATTTCAGAGCAAAGTACTTTGCGCTGCAATACAAACTGGATCAAACAGACAGCATCATGGTACCTTTTGCAGGGGTGCAGTACGAAAAGCGCATCAGCGAACTCACCGGTGGTGATTTATTTGTATATGATGCCAGCCGTCCGGATACGTTTCTTTTGCCTATTTTTCAGACTTTTGTGCCGGATAAAGTGGTCAAACTTCCTGAAGCCTATCTTATACCGGTGGAATGGACTGAAGTGATTGACCGCTTGAAATGGCATGGCGTTCATTTTGAGGTGTTGAAACATAGCACTGAATTTGAGGTAGAACAATATGTGTTTACTGATATCAGCTGGCAACAACGACCTTACGAGGGCAGGCATCGTGTGCGTAATTTCAGCATGGAGCAACGAATACAAAAACAAACTTATCCGGCCGGAAGCATAAAGGTGCCAACAGATCAGCCACTTATTCGTTTGATTGCACACATGCTCGAACCCGAAGGAGACGGATCGCTGTTGGAATGGGGGTTTTTTGATCCGATTTTTGAACAGAAAGAATATGCCGAAACCTATGTGATGGAGCCATTGGCGCGACGCATGCTCGACAGTATTCCGGGTTTGAGCGAAACCTACGAAGCCAAAAAGTTGGCCGAACCAGAATTTGCCCGTAATTCATGGGCACAGCTCAACTGGTTTTACAGGCAAACACCCTGGTGGGATGAAAAATACATGGTTTATCCGGTGGGAAGGCTAAAATGAAATTGAAGAGTGAAAACTGAGCGGAGAACAATGAAAAGGTCAAGTCAGTTAACAACATAGTTTTTATAGCTTTAAAAATAAGAAAAAAGCAATTAGTTTTTGCTAAATCTGCCTTCCATAATTCCGGTAAGTGATAAATCTTCATCTAAATCTGGCCAATGCAGGCCTGTGCCATTACAAATTAGTTCGATATTGGCTAGTTTTTCCACAGGGGCATTACTCAGCTTTTCGTTGAGCGATACTGGAAATCTGATTTCTTTATTATCAGACAGCAGAATGCAAATTTTGCCATTTTCGTACCAGGCTTTTTCTGCATTAAACATAAGTTCAGCTACCATGTACTTCATACCACTTTTGTTTGATCAAATCAATGTGTTCAAAGATGAGTTCTTCCGCTTTTTAATATCACTAATTTTCATTCCTTGCGAAAAATCAAGATCAACTGGTTCGACCCAGAATTTTGCAAAACCACCTGCTTTTCTTACATGAACATGCATGGGTTCTTGACCTTCGTTAGTATAGAAAAAGAAAACAAAACCAAGTTTTCTAAATATTTCAGGCACTAAAATAAATTTTAGGGTTAGAACATGATTTATCAACAAAGGTAATTTGTTTCCTGGCTAAATGCAAATTGGGAAAATTTTGTTAAAAGAGATTATAAGTGTTCTATTTGCAACTTAAAATTTAATTTAGTGTTTATTGATTTTAAAAGCTTTCAATCAGAGTGTTAAGTAGTGATAAACAATTCATTGTTGATAAGTAAGCTGATCCATGTATTGAAATAGATGCCGGATGAGCGTTAACTTCGTGAGCCCTAACCGAAAGAACTGCTTATGCCTGCCGCCAAAACAAAAACCCAAAAGATTTTCGTACTCGATACTTCTGTTATCATTTACAACCACAATGCCATCAACACCTTTGAGGAGCATGATGTAGCCATCCCGATCACAGTTTTCGAGGAGTTGGATAATTTTAAGAAAGGCAACGACACTAAGAACTTTGAAGCCCGCGAGTTTATCCGGTTCATGGATCGTATTTCAGGTAAATACACCATGAAGAACTGGCGGCGGCTCAACGGCCCCACCAAAGGACGTTTTAAGGTTTTGATGAATGAGAAAAGTAAGTTGGATGCCTGTGAAGTCTTTGGTGCCGACAAACCCGATCATCGTATCCTGAATGCTGCCCTCAAGCTTTCGGAGGATAATCCCGGAACAAAAGTGATTTTGGTTTCTAAGGATGTGAACCTCAGGCTCAAAGCCAAATCACTTAACCTGCAGGCCGAAGATTATGAAACTGGAAAGGTGAAGGATGTTAATTTGCTTTATACAGGTAAAACTACACTCGAAAATGTGCCGGCCGAAGTGATAGACAAGCTTTATTCAGAGGGTTTTTGCAGTTTGGAAGAAATCGGACACAAGCCGGCTGTTGCGAATCATTATTTCATCCTGAAGAGCGAAAAAAATTCGGCACTGGGTTTCTATAATCCGATCACAGCAAGGATTGAGAGGATCGAAAAACATGCCATTTCGCGTATTATGCCCCGAAATGCTGAACAGGTTTTTGCGTTTCATGCTTTGCTAAATCCGGAAATAAAACTGGTAACCATACAGGGCATAGCAGGCACCGGCAAAACTTTGCTGGCACTGGCTGCAGCCTGGGAACAGCGAAGAAGTTTTAAGCAGGTTTATCTGGCACGCCCGATTGTTCCGCTGAGTAATAAAGATATTGGCTTTTTGCCGGGAGATATCAAGTCGAAATTGAATCCTTATATGGAGCCACTTTGGGACAATTTGAAGTTTATTCAAAACCAGTATGGCGAGGAGGATAAGGAATATAAGCGCATAACGGAGGCCGTGGAGAAAGAAAAGCTGGTGATCACGCCTTTGGCGTATATTCGCGGACGCAGCATTTCAAATGTGATATTTATTGTTGACGAAGCTCAAAACCTTACCCCGCACGAAGTGAAAACCATCATCACCCGTGCCGGCGAAAACACTAAAATTATTTTTACGGGAGATGTATTTCAAATCGACACACCTTATCTGGATGCCCAGTCGAACGGGCTTTCGTATCTGATCCATAACATCAAGCACCATGATTTGTATGCCCATATTCGTCTGGAGAAGGGAGAGCGTTCGGAGCTGGCAAATCTGGCGAATGAGTTATTGTAAGTATTTATGTGGGTATAAATTTTTGCCGGTAACTTTTTGCTGGTAAAGGCCATTTCATGGTAGGAATCATGCCCATGTTAATAAGATCTACCAACAATTAAGGAGGTTAATTATCTTTTATAATTGTATCTCTAAAGTTCAAAACTAAATCTCAATCAGCTTGTTCCTAATGGCATAAGCCAGCAGTGCTACGGTATTTTTGCAATTGGTCTTGGCCATCAGATTGGATTTATGGCCAACGATGGTTCGTTCGCTCACAAACAAGCGATCAGCAATTTCTTTGTTATTGAGTCCTTCAGCCAGCAGTTCAAGCACCTCCAACTCGCGGGGCGTGATATTGATATCATCATCCGGCTTTTCTTCCTTCGAGACAGCCTTGGTAAAATAATCCCAGAGTTCTTCACTATAATAGGTCTTGCCATTGTAAACAGCCTGCAAAGCCCTGTCGAGCACGTCTTTGCTTATGTTTTTGATCAGAAAACCCTTCACCCCTGCCTCCATCATGCTTTGAATGTAGGCGTCCTCCTTGAACATAGTGAGGGCAATGATTTTGAGTTCCGGTTTGCGTTCCAGGGCAAGTTTTGTAGCTTCGATACCATTCATTACGGGCATTTCTATATCCATCAACACGAGATCCGTTTCTACCGTTTCGATCAGTTTCAGAAACTCCTGGCCATCGGCAGCTTCGCCCACTACTTTCACATAACCCAACTTATTGATAACCATACGCAAACCACCACGAAAAATTTCATGATCGTCAACAATAATGATACGAATAACAGGATCCATTTGGCTACTGTTTATTTATTCACAACAAAGATAGGGGTAATTTGAGAAATAAATGTTACCCAACTAAATGTTTCAATTATTTCCCTTGTTCGGCGTCCAAATCAATCAGAATTTCAATTCCTGGCCTGGTGTTTCTGAACGAGAAACTACCCTTTAGTGAGCGCACCCTGCTGATGATATTCTTCAATCCCAGGGTTTGATCCGACTTTTCCAAAGCCTTGTCCAGTTCAAAACCAATACCGTCGTCGCGGTAGCTTAACCTGATGCGTGAAGCTTCCTGCAACAACTTGATATGCACCTGCTGTGCCTGGGCATGTTTGATGGTGTTATTAATCAATTCTGTAATGATACGATACAATGTTAGCTCAATGGTTGATCCCAAAGTATGCGAAAGTGCCTCATGCATAAAACTTATTTCAAGCAATTTTGTGGCATTAATTGATTGACAGAAATTTTCTAACGAACGTATCAGCCCGTAATCGGTAATGATTTTTGGTGTGATATTATTGGCGATATTTCGGGCACTGCTCACCGCTTCATCAATCAATTTGTTGATATATTGAATGTTAGCATCATGATCTGCCTTTTTCTCGTTGTGTTCCAGTTCATTCACATACAGTTTGATGGTCGAAAGCAAAGGTCCCAATCCGTCATGTATCTCACGGGCAAAGCGGCTGCGTTCGTTTTCTTCCGTTTCGATGGTGGCAATCAGCACACGTTTCTCCAGTTCTTTGCGTGCCGAAATACTTCTGGCCACGCAGGTGATGCAGGGTCTTTCATCTATTTCGATCAGCCGACAGCTCATCTCTACCGGGATACGTTTACCTTTGCCCGAAAGCAATTCGGTTTCAAAAATATACATCTTATGCTGCCTGATTTCGTTCAGATGATCTAACACACCTTCTGCATTTTGACCTGACTTTAGCGATGCAAAGCTGCGATTAAGCAACTCCTCTCGCGAAAACTCCAACCGTTCGCAAGCAGCCTGATTCACTTCAAGTATCTGCCCATCGGTGGCGATCACAAAAATCTGATCCGAACTGGTGTTGAAAAGCATTTGATATCGGTGGTTGATGCTTAGTCTGGTGCGTTCGGCCTTGGAAAGTCGTTTCAGGATGTTACGTATTAATAAGGTGCCACTCAGCATCAGCACCGAAACCACAAATCCTGCTACTGGCGGCACTTTTGTGCCCACTGCCAGATCAGAAATACCCTCAATAGCCAGCAACTGAAACAGGTTTTCTAATGCCATCAGTATCATGGCAGCAGCTATCATCCACCAGGCAATCCGGTGTTTGGAGATATTTACATAATTCATCACAACTGCAAAGGTGACCAGCCGCAGTATAAAAGACGCACTGATGAAAATAATCTCGCCTATCATCACAACACGATTTCCTCTTTGCCCAGCACCTTCAGTGCCTCCTGGAGTACATTGTCAATCTCCCGATAGATTGGGTAAAAACCAGCTTCATCGTAAATATTGCGTCCCACATAAGCTTTAAAAAGAATAGCTGTTTTTTGACGGGCTGCCTGTTTTTCTTTGTCTGTTCCGCTGATGCCCTTCTCAGCTGCAAAAGCGACAAGCTCGCTGTACATTTTATCTGTAAATCTGAATTGTTGTGCAAAGGCTTGCGGAGTGCCATAACTACTTAGCTCAGGACGATGTGTATCAGCATATTCAAACGCAAACTGAAATAGCAAGCCGCTATTGGCCAGGCGGTTGTAATAGACCAAACTGCTGTCCACTTCTAAGGGTACATACACATCCGGCATAATGCCTCCACCTCCGTAAACAATCTTGCCCTCTGGCGTGGTATATTTAAGCGAATCGGCAAAATGTATGCTGTCAGGATGCATCAGCTCGCCATTTTCGTAGCGTTCGAGGGCTTCGTGGTGATATTCCATTTTATCACCATTGTAGGGTTTTTGAATGGAACGGCCTGTTGGTGTGTAATACCTGGCAACAGTCAGGCGCACTGCCGAACCATCCGGAAGCGGCAATTGTTCCTGCACCAATCCTTTGCCAAATGATCTACGACCAACGATAATGCCCCTGTCGTTGTCCTGAAGTGCTCCGGCCACAATCTCGCTGGCACTGGCCGATCCTTCATCGATCAGCACGGCTACCGGAAAATCATGTAACAATCCCTTTTTTGTTGCAAAAGCAAACGACCGTGGACGATTTTTGCCTTCGGTATAAACGATCAGCTTGCCATCCGTCAGAAATTCATCGGCCAGATCTCTGGCGGCGCTCAAAAACCCGCCGGTATTGCCCCTCAAATCAAGCACAAGTTGATTCATTCCTTTCCCGAGCAACTCAACCACAGCCTCCATAAACTCTTCGTGTGTGGTGGCACTAAACTTGTTCAACCTGATAAAGCCGGTTTTCTCATCCAGCATATAGGCTATGTCCAGGCTATAGGTCGGAATCACATCACGGGTGATAGTAAAGTCAATAAGGCCGTCCACCCCTCTGCGCAACACTTTTATCCGTACTTTGGTGCCTTTGTCGCCTTTGAGCTTACGCATTGCATCACGGTTGGTCACTTCCACGCCAGCTACCAGGCTGTCTTCGATAAAGATGATGCGATCGCCAGCCATGATGCCAACCTTTTCGGACGGACCTCCTTTGAGCGGACTAATAACTGTTATAGTATCCTTTTCGATGCGGAAAGATACACCAATGCCTTCAAATTTACCTAAAAGCGGGTCGTTCATCTCATGGAATTCCTCTGCTGTGATAAAATCGCTGTGTGGATCAAGTGATGCTATCATGGCCTCAATAGCTTCCTTTTCCAATTTTTTGCGGTCAATATCATCCACATAATCTGATTGAATGTAAGCGAGAATGCTTTCTATTTTACTGTTTCCATGACCAGAAATACGTAACACCTGATGGGTGCTGTTGCTGCCTGTAAATTGCATCCCAAACCAAATGCCACCGGCAAGTAAAAGTGCAAATATGAGAGGTAAATAAACAAAGGATTTCTTAAAATTCATGGGCAAACAAAGTTTTATTTAATCTATTGAATATAGTTTTTTACAAGAGCAAAATTAGCCTTTATTAGTGAGCATTAATAACGTTTGTCATATTCAGATGTTTCATTTGTAGAGAAATGCTTTGGTGCGAAAGCATGAAAAAAAGAATTAGTTATTATATTTGCCGTGCATAGCTGATATACCGAAAAGTGTTTTTTAGTCAGGATTTTAGCAAAAACACAAAGCCTCGGCTTCAGCTTCTATTCTAACGAATAATATTGATAACTAAGAGAATACACTATGAAAATTCTGGTTTTAATTGGTAATGTGCCCGATACCACTACCAAAATCAAATTCAATGCTGATCATACGGCATTTGATGCCAGTGGTGTGCAGTGGATCATAAATCCCTGGGACGAACTGGCCCTTACACGCGCTTTGGAACTAAAAGAAGCGTATGGTGCAAAAGTTGAAAAAATTGTAGTAGCCAATGTTGGCCGTAGCGAAACAGAAGCCACCCTGCGTAAAGCACTTGCCGTTGGTGCCGATGAAGCCATCCGTATTGATGCCGATCCGCTCGATGCATTCTTTGTTGCCTCACAACTGACTGCGGTTGCTGCTGACTACGACCTTATCCTTGCAGGTATCGAAAACGCTGACTATAATGGCACTGCTGTGGGTGGAATGTTGGCCGAAATGCTCGACAGAAAGTCGGTGTCAGCCGTATCAGGTATCGATCTGGAAGACGATCTCCTTAAAATAAGCCGTGAAATTGATGGTGGATCACAACAACTTACCATGTCGCTTCCACTGCTTGCCGTGGTGCAGAAAGGTATCGCCAAGGAACCCCGTATCCCGGCTATGCGTGGCATTATGATGGCTCGTAAAAAACCACTGAACGTGATTGCTGCAGCAGATGCTGAAGCCCTTACTGCTTTTGATCACTTTGAGCTGCCTCCCGCAAAAGCGGCTTGCAAAATGGTTGAAGAAGATCAGGCTGCAAGCCTTATCCGCATCCTGCACGAAGAAGCCAAAGTATTGTAAAACCTAAAAAATCAGAACAATGTCAGTACTCGTATATATTGAAAACTGGGACGGAAAACTCAAGAAACTCAGCTATGAACTGGCTTCTTATGGTGCACAACTGGCCGAAAAACTACAACTGCCCGTAAAAGCCGTTTCACTGGGTAAAGTGGATGAGACAATTCTTAAAAGCGTGGGAAAATATGGTATTGCCGAAGTCCTATCGGATACAAATGAAGCTTACAACACCCTCGACAACTGTGCAATTGCCAAAGCCCTCTTTGCTGCCGCCCAAAAAACCAATGCCAGCATTGTAGTGATGGCCAACAACAACCTGGGTAAAGCTGTTTCGCCCCGTTTGGCTGTAAAAATGAAGGCGGGATTGGTTTCTGCTGTTCAGGGCTTGCCGATCAGCACTGAGCCTTTCGTAGTTAAGAAAATGGTTTTCACCAGCAAAGCTTTTGCACAGATTACAATCAAATCCGCCAATAAAATTCTTACCCTGGCTCCGAACTCTTTTGGCCTGGCCGAGAAAAACACAGATACTACAATCACAGCCTTTGATGCCGGTCTTTCTGCCGATGATTTTGCAACAACCGTGGTAAGCAGCAACAAAGTTACCGGAAAAGTCTTGCTGCAGGATGCCGAAATTGTAGTTTCGGGCGGTCGTGGCATGAAAGCTGCCGACAATTGGGGACAGCTCGAAGAACTGGCTGAAATCCTGGGTGCAGGAACTGCCTGCTCGCGTCCTGTTTCGGATGAAGGCTGGCGCCCTCATGCAGAACATGTTGGCCAAACCGGAAAAATTATCGCGCCCAATCTTTATTTTGCTTTTGGCATTTCAGGTGCTATCCAGCATCTTGGCGGAGTGAGTTCATCCAAAGTGATTGTGGCTGTAAACAAAGATCCTGAAGCACCAATCTTCGAAGCTGCCGATTATGGCATCGTAGGTGATGTGTTTAAGGTATTGCCGCAGTTTATCGAAGCCGTTAAAGAACTGAAGGCCTGATACCCTATTTTATAAGACCTAAAAGCCGGAGTAGAACTACTTCGGCTTTTTTGTTGACGCTTTTTTGACAAAATAGAAGTATTTTTGTTTTAAGGTTGGAATAAACCATAAGCTTTGGCGGGTTTGTTAAAACAGAAAATGATATACTAAATATAATCAAAAAAATGAATATCCAAACTGAAAAATTAGATCTAATTGAATGGATTTCAAGACTAAACGACTCTTCAATAATTCATAAACTGAGGCAAATAAAAGAAGATTATTCTCAATCTGCAGACTGGTGGAAACACTTAAATAAAGAAGAAAAAGAATCAATTGACCGTGGTCTAAAGGATTTTGAAGAAGGTAAAATTCATTCTCACGAAGAAGCACGTAAGCTTTATGAAAAATACCTATAAAATCATTTGGTCAGAAGAAGCAATTTCTAACTTAAAAGGGGTGATTGATTATCTTGAAAAACATTGGACTAATAAAGAAATCACAAAGTTTTCACAATTACTTGATAAACAGCTAAGACGAATTGAAGAAAATCCACGCTTATTTGCAAAATCAGAGCAGTCAAACGGCATGAGAAAAGCTGTGTTAACTAAACAGCTTACACTTTTCTACAGTTTGGTTGGCGATGAAATCAGAATAATTACTTTATTCGATAGCAACCAAAACCCAACTAATTTGATGAAATGGAATAAAGAAAAATAACTCATTTCCATGAAAAAACTCAGCTGTATCATTCTTTTTCTCTTTTTTTCACTCACAACGCAGGCACAATATTACCTCAGCGGAGAAGATCCGGCTTCCATCCGATGGAAACAAATCCAAGCCGAACAGTTCCGAATTATTTTTCCGCACGAAAATGAATCGCAGGCACAACAACTGGCTTCATTGCTCGAAAAAACCTATGCTGCCAGCCGCCTCGACCTGATTAGTCCTGCTGTAAAATCCGACCTTATTCTTCACACCCGCTCCACCATCTCCAATGCAACAGTAGCCTGGGCACCCCGCCGGCTCGATTTTTATAACACGCCTCCGCAGGACGGCTATGCCCAAAACTGGTTCAAACAGCTTGCCGCACACGAATTACGTCATGTGGCACAACTACAAAAATTAGCCACTGGCACAACAGGCAAAGTTTTAAATATTGCACTGGGTCAGCAGGCCACCGCAGCTTTGCTGGGAGTTTTTGTGCCGCTCTGGTTCATCGAAGGCGATGCTGTTGTCAACGAAACCATGCTCAGCCATTCCGGCCGTGGCCGCGATGGGATTTTCCTGGCCAAACTCAAAGCACAATTACTGCAAAAAGGCTATTATGTTTATGACAAAGCCTATTTTGGTTCATATAAAGATTATACACCTGATATTTATGAGCTGGGATATTATCTTGTCGGTCATAACAAACTCAAATATGGTCCCGCACTTTGGGAAAACGCCCTGCAGCTAACCACTGATTATCCCTGGGCAATTACTCCCTTTAGCACTGGTATCAGAAAAATAAGCGGCAAAGGGAAAAACAGACTTTATCAGGAAACCATGTTCGACCTCTACGAACAATGGCAGCTTGATGAAGACACACTTAGCACACCTGCCGAAATAATTAGCCCCCAACACAAAGCTTACACCAGTTACCGCTTTCCGCAAATGCTGTCCGATGGAAATATCCTGGTACTCAGGACTGCCATCAACGATTTGAGTCGATTGGTGAAAATTGATTCCAACGGCAAAACAAGAAATTGGCTGCTTCCGGGAGCCATTTATCAACAATCACTTTCTGTGGGGCAATCAAAAGTGGTGTGGGCTGAACTGCAGCCGGATCTGCGCTGGCCCAATCAAAGCTTTGCGGTGATTAAATTGGCTGACCTAGAAACTGGTAAAACCAAACAACTCACACGCAGAAGTAAATACTTCGCGCCGGCTATCAGCTCCAACGACAGCCTGATAGCAGCCATCCAACAGGAAATTTCCGGGAAGTCGGGTTTGGTAATTCTCAGTGCAGAAAATGGGAGGGTGCAAGACCAAATTTCTATCGAAAATTACTTCCTCTCCCTTCCCAAATGGCATCCCAACGGCAAAGCTGTTCTTCTAATTGCAACCAGTGATCAAGGCAAAGCTCTGATTCAGTTCGATCTGCAAACCAGGCAATGGCAACAGCTAAGTCCTTTTACTTTTACGGATATATTACTGACAGATGTTTCTGCTGATCAGGTTCTTTTCAGTGGTTCATTCGATGAAAGCAGCCAGATTTTTGCTCTCAGCTTATCTGATAAAAAACTCTATCAACTTACGCAGCTTTATTTTGCTGCAGCCGATGCCGTATGGGATCATCAAAACAATGCCCTCCTTTTGGCTAACTATCATGCCGATGGATTCAGGCTGGAAAGGATTGAAAAACAAGACCTCCTCATGCAGCCTGTTGAATGGCCATCGAAAGGAAATTTTAAGATAGCTGACGAATTGAGCCTCATGCGCAGCCTGCTGATAGATACCATTCCTGTGGAGCCTGCCGGTCTTCCGGTAAAGAAATACAGCAAGGCCGCAAACCTGTTTAACCTACATAGCTGGTCGCCTGTTTTTGTTGATGTGGATAATATCAGCCTGAAGCCAGGTATCAGCATCTTCTCACAAAACAGCCTTAGCACTCTGGTGGCCGAAGCAGGCTACAGCTACGACCTGAACGAACAAACCGGAAAAACAAGTCTGGGGCTGCAATACAGAGGCTGGTATCCGGTTGTTGATTTTGATTTCAGCCATGGACTGCGCAGAGATATGGCACAACATCCCAATACCGGAAAGCTGGTTGACTTGAAATGGTACGAAACTTCTTATAAACTGAACTTGAGCCTGCCCCTCAATTTTACACGAGGCAAATTCCTGAGAGGTATCCAGCCTTTGGTAGGATGGGAGCAGCTACATCTAAAAATGGAGCCTGGTATCGAACTGCGGTTCAAGGAAAATGATCACAGCCTGCTTAATCTGCAATTCATCGCCTACAACCAGCTGCGCCAGTCCAAACGCGACCTGTATCCACGCTGGGGTCAGCAAATTCAGCTGGTTCTGCAGCAACACATTTTTGCTACTTATCCCGACCAACAGGTAGCTCTGAGTGCCAATCTTTACTTTCCGGGCATACTGCGGCATCATGGCATCAGGCTTTATGCTGCCCAACAACTCCGGAATGCCTGGGCTGGATATTTTTTTAACCGCATCATCCGTTACCCCAGAGGATATAATAATCTTTATCCCTATGATGCCCAGGCAGGCATGTTTGATTATAACTTCCCGCTTTTTTACCCTGATCTAAACCTGCCAACTTTCTTCTATCTGCAAAGAGTACGGATGAGCTTATTTGCTGACGTTATGCGCGTGTCCGGATTCAATCCAATAATTATCAGTAGTGCCGGAGCCGAGCTCTATACCGACTGGCATTTCTTTAACCTGCCTGCCCCTGTCGTATTGGGAGGGCGGGTCACTCAGGCCTTCTATACACACGAAACCGTAGTCGAATTCCTTTTTGGGATTAATATTTCTGCACTATATTAAAGAGCTGTTAGCTGTTGGTGTTCAGCTGTTTGAAAATAAGGTGCTACGAATTGACTGCCGCATTTGCTGCATGAATGGGTCATTGCGATGTCCTGCGATACCCTAAGCTTGCCGAAGCGAGCCTGTCAAAGGGAGCCTGCGATGCATTGAACGATGGTCGGGATGTTAAAATACCTTTCGTGTGGCTCATAACTTGAAGCACAATATTATTTTCTATCTGTAAAATATATTTTACATATTTGCGTATATTTGTATATAAATTATTACATAATGTTAAAACGAGCACTTTTCTTTACCATTGAAAAGCAGTTAACCCACAAAAATGCCATCGTCATCACCGGGATGCGGCAAGTAGGCAAAACAACACTCATGAAACAGCTGGCTGCGGAATGGCAGGGAAAGCAAATCTGGTTCGACTTTGATAATCCACTTGATCAGATGCTTTTCGAAAACCCGGATTACAATAAAATTTACAACGATCTCTGTAATGCTACAGGAGCCAAAGCTGACGAAAGATTCCTGGTCTGTATCGATGAAATTCAAAATTTTCCCGAAATCACTACCATCATCAAATACCTCATCGATCATTACCAGATGAAATTTATCGTCACTGGTTCATCCAATTACTACCTCCGAAACCTCTTTCCGGAATCTCTCAGTGGCAGAAAATTTCTTTTTGTATTGAATCCTTTGAGCTTCAGAGAATTCTTGTATTTCAACGAACAGCTGCCTGCTTCTAAAATACAGCCCAGCTTTGATGAAGTGATTCAACAACACAGCAAATACAACCAGCTAAAACGCATGGAACTGTATGAACAATACATGAACTTTGGTGGATTTCCGGAGGTGGTGCTCACCCAGGACAGGGAAACAAAAACACTGATTCTCAAAAATATCTTTGCCTCTTTTTTCGAAAAAGACATTAAAGTTTTCAGTCAGCTAAAAGACATCAAAGAACTTCGTGATCTGATTCTGTTACTGGGGCCACGCAATGGAAATATGCTTGATGTAACCCGACTATCCTCCGAATTGGGCGTCAACCGCATGAAAATCTATAACTACCTCGAATTCCTCGAAGGAATCTTCTTCCTGCGTCTTATTCCAAAACACACCGCAAATATCGATCGAAGCATTGCAGGAGGCAAAAAAGTCTATTTTTCAGATACAGGCATACTTAACCTCATCACTAAAACCAGCCTTGGCCAACTGCTTGAAACTACAGTTGCCAACCAACTGAAGCATTATGGCAATCTGTCTTATTACAACCTCCGCAATACAGCAGAAATTGACTTTATCCTAAACAACAGTATCGCCTTCGAAGTAAAACAAAAAGCCATAAAACAAGACCTGTATAAACTCGAAAAACTTGCCAAAAAACTTGAAATCCCTAAATACTATATCATCTCTAATACTCCCGAAACACACGAAAAAATAATCTTCCCCTGGTTTCTGTAATCCAATTTGTAAGTTTTGCGACCAGGTATCCCACCAAACCATAAACGCGACAAATTTCAATAAAATTCCGCTGCCCACAACGCTGCCTCATGCGCTCCCTAAAGAACTACACGCATCGTGAGTAATCATTTCGTATTGCTTCCAATAAACCCAGAATAGCCATTGACATTAGCTTTAGCCTATCTCATATTA
The DNA here is from genome assembly GCA_002440975.1 of Bacteroidales bacterium UBA6229. Lineage (GTDB taxonomy): Bacteria > Bacteroidota > Bacteroidia > Bacteroidales > F082 > UBA5536. The sequence continues at coordinate 101 of DJWN01000090.1, read as the reverse complement.
AGAAATAACGTCTTAGTTTATCCAAGCTTAAATTAATAATTTACCTCCTGTCCCGTGAAGTGAGTCGAAGACAATATAATAACGAAAACTCAAAAACCCGT
>DJWN01000059.1 GCA_002440975.1 Bacteroidales bacterium UBA6229 | reverse complement strand
TACACAATCTTTTTTATACTACCGGTGTGGGGATACAACTGATTGGCCAGGGTCTGTTCCAATCCTTTATGATCAATAGTTTTGATTTCGAAAAGTTTGTAGGCCAGACTACCCAAAATAGAATTCCCAAAACAAGTCATACCGGAATTCTCATTTCAATATTTGGCACATATACAGAATACATTAATGGTGTTTCAATATCAGCTTGGATGAGTGGTGGAAATGAAGTAAATGGATTATCTTTTATCTTCTATGGAGTATCTATCAAAAATCAAATGGAGTAGTAATAGCTACAGTAAATCACGTTAATACCGGACGTGGACTTCAAGTAGGATTGATCAATAAAGCAAATAACTTTAGAGGAATTCAAATAGGTTTGTGGAATAGAAATGAAAAGCGTTCGTTACCATTAATTAATTGGAGCTTTTGAATCAAAAGAGATATCCAACTTGCGAGCGTTGATCAACTCAAAATGCTCATGTTTTTTTATTGTATTGATGGGCAATTTAATCATCGGGATCATAATCTTTTTGGGTATCTTTAAGGTTGATACCTATTTTCTTGAAGAGTTTCAGGAGCTGTTTGTGATTTTTTAAACACATCTTCCTGAATATATGTCAAACGCAATTTATTTTTACCCCAGATAGTGTTTTCAAATCCCTCACAAGGATACTTTTTCCATCCTTCAGTTCGCTAAAAGTCCCGGGTTTAGTCTTTTTCGGGAAAGATATCTTCAATCATTTCCCTCAGACTTGCTAGCCTTTAGGCTGGTTTCGCAGATTAACGCAGATCGTTATTTATGATTATCTGTACTTTATCTGCGAGTATCAGCGAAATCTGCGGGAGAAACTTCTTAGAGCAAACTCCATAATCTGAGATCTGATCTGCTTGCCCTAAGACTGATTGGTTTTTGGGAAATTGAACAGAAATCCTATATTTACCGGCTAAAATTTTTAAGAACCAAAAACCGTACGTATGAAACGCTTTTGTTTAAGTTTTATAGGAGTAATTTTTTCTTTTGTTGTTTTGGCACAGGTGCAGCCCGGCGATCCCTGGTTTGGTGAGAGTTGCACAAGCATCATGGCGGGCAAAGCAGCAACTGTGGACGGATCAGTGATCACAGCACATACCTGTGATGGCAACTACCGCACCTGGCTTCGCATGGAGAAAGCCGCCGAACATGCCGATACTGCCACATACAAAGTTTACAAAGGCACTTTGCATACCGAAACACCCGATGACATGCACAAGGTAGAACTGGCCGGCGAAATTCCACAGGTGGCTCAGACTTATGCTTACCTCAACACGGCTTATCCAAGCATGAACGAAAAGCAGCTGGCGATGGGCGAAACCACATTTGTGGGACCGGATACGCTGGTTAACAAAAACGGGATGTTTCTGATCGAAGAACTGCAACGTGTTGCCCTTCAGCGTACCGACAATGCCCGCGATGCCATCCGACTGATAGGAGAGCTGATCAAAACATACGGCTATGGCGATTGGGGCGAGTGCATCACCATTGCTGATAAGCATGAAGTGTGGCAGATGGAGATACTGGGCGCAGGCCCTGATGAAATTGGCGGTGTGTGGGCAGCACAGCGTATCCCGGACGATCACGTAGGCATCTCGGCCAATATCAGCAGGATCGGAAAAATCGACCGGAAAAACAAAGATTACTTCATGGCTTCGGATAATGTGGAAGAAGTGGCTAAAAAATATGGTCTCTGGAACGGAAAAGGTGATTTCGTATTTTGGAAGGCCTATGCCGATCGCGATAAACCCTTTATGATCCGTGAGTTTTATGTGTTGAGTACGCTGGCTCCATCGCTCAAGCTCAGTATGGAAATGGATGAACTTCCTTTTAGTGTAAAACCAGACGAAAAGGTAAGCCTGCGAACCATTTCCGAATTATACCGGGCTACTTACGAGGGCACACCCTATGATATGACCCAAAATATCAAAATGGTGAAAAAACGTTACGAAGACCGCAAAGTGGTTGGTGAAGATACCATCATCAGCCCTGTGGCACATGCCTGGCCTACAGGCGATTTCAGGAATACAATCAACTTTCTGGCTTCTGGTACGATTGAGTTTCAACGGACTGTAGCAGTTTCGTGGTGTTCATACTCTCATATCATTCAGCTGCGCGACTGGCTTCCGGATGAGGTGGGTGGCGTGGCCTGGTTTTCGTTCGACAATCCTGCCGAAAGTCCGCGTATCCCGATCTTTGCCGGCACCTCCGACTTGCCCGAAAGCTTTAATTACTGCGGCCAGAAGCGTTTCCGCGAAGATGCTGCCCTGTGGGACTACCGCAAAGCCAACAAACTGGCTACCGTAAGCTGGGGAAAAACCAAGGATACCATGGAAGAAGCTGTGCTGTGGTTCGAAGAAAAGGCAGCCGGCGAATTGCCGCTTGTCGAAAACAAAGCTGCCGAACTTTTACAGGAAGGCAAAAAGGAAGAAGCTGCTGAATACCTCAAAAACTACACACGCGACTTTGAAGCCGCAACAAAAACACGCTGGGAGCGTTTGGAAGCGCGTTTTTGGGAGATGTTTGGAAGAGGTTTTTAATTTTTTTGAAAAGGCTTTTGTAAGATTTTTGACGGTTTTTGTAACCAGATAAATTTGGCTGCGTCAAATGGGTGAAATCAAAAAATTGATAACCCTTAAATTCTAAAAATCATGAATGATAATGTAACAGCTGTAATGATTGTTGGCATCATTTTCGCCACAATTTACGGATTATTTTTCTTGTTTATCCGCCGCCGCGAAAGGATCACACTCATCGAAAAAGGAATGGACGCCTCTATCTTTTATCAAAAGGATAAAAACACTTCCTATGTCAGCCTGCGCTATGGCATGTTGTTTATTGGTGTTGGCGTGGGGATTTTATTGGGAAATATCCTGGCTGTAACCACAAACCTTAACGAAGAAGTGGCGTATTTCTCGATGATTTTCCTCGGCGGAGGAATCGCACTGGTAGCCAATTATCTGATCGAGCAAAAAGAAAAAGCCAATCAGCAATGAAACGTATTTTAGGCTTGATCGTGTGGCTGGGACTCGCGCTGAACGTGCAGTCCCAACCGGTTTTTAATGCTCCGAAGATTGACAGTCTTTTTCAGCTGCTGCAGGAAAACCAGCACTGGATGGGGTCGGTGATGCTTCGAAAGAACGGGGAGATAGTTTATCAGAACGCCATTGGATGGGCTGATGTGGAAAAGCAAATTCCAAACACCACACAAAGCCGTTTCAGGATTGGTTCACAAACCAAAACATTCACTGCTGTGATGATCCTGCAACTGGTGCAGGAAAACAAACTCAAAATAGATGATTTACTCTCGCAGTTCTTTCCTGAAATTCCAAATGCCGGGCAGATTACAATGGCGCATCTTTTGAGGCATCGCAGTGGCCTGTTCAACTTTACCAACGATCCGGAATACCTGTCGTATCACACCAAGCCCATAGGGCAAAAAGAGATACTGCAAAAAATCGCCGGCTATCAGCTTGTTTTCGAACCCGGAAGCAAGGCCGAATACAGCAATTCAAACTACATATTGCTGGGTTATATCCTTGAAGCAATCACAGGAAAGGACTATGCCTCAAACCTGAAAGCGCGGATTACAGAACCGCTTGACCTTGCCAACACATATTATGGAAGCAAAATTAATCCTAACACCTCAGAAGCGTATTCTTACGTATGGCAAGACAATCATTTTGAGGGTGAAGCCGAGACAAATATGCAGATCCCGCATGGTGCCGGTGCTGTTGTTTCAACCGTTCGAGACATCACACTTTTTCTGGAAGCCCTTTTCAATGGTCGTTTGCTTGCAGAAGAGCAGTTTGCCGAAATGATCCGTCTGGAGGATGATTTTGGATGTGGTTTGTTTGTGATGCCATTTTATAATCATAAAGGAATGGGACATACTGGTGGTATCGATGGCTTTAGCAGTATGATGGCCTACTTTCCGGAGCAGCACCTGGCAGTGAGTATGCTTTCTAATGGCAGCCGTTTTTCGAATAATGAGGTGATGATTGCTTTGCTGAGCACGTATTTTGGAATGGCTTACGAATTACCCGAATTCACTGAGGTGCAGGTCGGTAAGGAAGTGCTGCAACGCTACGAAGGGGTTTATGCCAGTCCGTTGTTACCCGTAAAGCTCAGCATTCGTGAGCTGAACGGTCAGCTGGAAGGGCAGGGCAGCGGGCAGCAGGCTTTTCCGCTTGAAGCCATTAATGACAGCACTTTTCGATTTGATATGGCCGGCATACG
>DJWN01000044.1 GCA_002440975.1 Bacteroidales bacterium UBA6229 | reverse complement strand
GTGCTTTTACCAAAGATGGAAAGGGAGAGGCCGTTGGCGGAATCGTGATGATGCTGAAAGGCGAAAACTCAAACGATGTGATTAAGGATGTAAAAGAGCGAATGGCTTTAATTCAAAAATCACTGCCTGATGGTGTTGAAATTAAACCTTTTCTTGACCGCAGTAAGCTCATTAAAAGTACCACATCTACCGTTGCCGAAAACCTGTCGTTGGGTGCGCTGATTGTTATTTTTGTGCTGGTTATCTTCCTCGGGAATTTAAGGGGCGGTTTAATTGTGGCATCAACCATTCCGCTGGCCTTGCTATTTGCATTTATCATGATGAACCTGTTTGGGGTGTGGGCTAACCTGATGAGTTTGGGGGCACTCGATTTCGGGATATTGGTAGATGGTGCAGTAATTATTGTTGAATCCATGATATTTTACCTCCATCGTAAAAACCTTATCGGAACAAAACTTGACCAGGCGAAACGAAACGAAATTGCCTATAATTCGTCAAGCAAAATGATGAACTCGGCATTTTTTGGACAACTGATTATTTTGATTGTATTTATACCCGTTTTGGCCTTACAAGGTGTCGAAGGCAAAATGTTTATCCCGATGGCTATGACCTTTGGTTTTGCTGTTTTGGGCGTAGTTATCTTGTGCCTCACGTACATTCCGATGATGGCAGCCTTATTCCTCCAACCACCAAAAACAGACAAAAAAACCTGGGGCGATAAAATAATTGGAAAACTCGAAAATACTTATACTCCTGTAATCGGATGGTCGCTTAAAAGGAGTTGGATTGTAATTACCATCGCATTCGTGCTGTTAATTTCCGGTGGTTTTCTGTTTACCAGAATGGGAGCCGAATTTATCCCACAACTCGATGAAGGCGATTTTGCTTTTCAGGCATTTTTAAAGCCGGGAACTTCATTAACCGAAGTAACAAAAACTTCCACCCGACTGGAACAAATTGTCTTGGAAAACTTTCCTGATGAAGTAGAAAGTATTCAAAGCAGGATTGGTGTGGCAGATTTACCCCTGGACCCAATGCCTTTGGACATTGCAGATATATTTGTGATATTGACACCAAAAGACCAGTGGACACAAGCCGAATCGAAAGCCGAATTAATTGAAAAAGTAAGGGAAAAAGTAAGTGTTTTGCCGGGTATAAATTTTGAATTTACGCAGCCTATTGAAATGAAATTCAATGAATTGCTGACCGGAATACGTGAAGATGTTGCGGTTAAACTTTATGGCGACGATTTAGAAATTCTGGCAGCCAAATCCGAAGAAATTGCCGGGCTGGTTTCGGGAATTGAAGGCGTGGCAGGTGTAAAAGCTGAAGCCACACGCGGATTGCCGCAGATAACCGTTCATTACGACCGTAACAAACTTGGAAGGTATAACCTGAAAATTAAAGAACTAAATACCATAGTTGAATCGGCTTTCAGTGGTGGCGTTGCCGGAAGCATATACGAAGGCGAGCGGATGTTCGACCTGGTTGTGCGTCTGGACGAGGAACATCGACAGAGCATTGACGACATCCGAAACCTTTTTGTCAACCTGCCCGACGGTAATCAAATCCCTTTAAAAGAAGTGGCAGAAATAAGTTATCAGCCGGGGCCAATGCAAATCAGCCGCGACAATACCAACCGGCGAACTTATGTAGGGATTAATGTTTCGGGTAGGGATGTAAAATCACTTGTGGAAGAAATTCAAACCACCTTAGATGAAAAGCTGGATTTACCTACGGGCTATTATATCCGCTACGGCGGCGCTTTCGAAAACCTCGAACGGGCATCAAAACGCTTGTCGCTGGTTGTTCCGCTTGCTTTGGCATTAATTTTCATGTTGGTTTTCTTCGCTGTAAAGTCGTTTAAACAAACGCTAATGATTTATGTGGCTGTGCCGTTTGCCGCTGTTGGGGGTATATTTTCGCTCTATTTGCGTGATATGCCTTTTAGTATTTCGGCTGGCGTAGGTTTTATCGTCCTGTTTGGCGTTGCGGTACTTAACGGTTTAGTGTTGATTAGCGGTTTTAATGAATTGAAAGAAGAAGGCAAACTCCATATAAACGACATTATTAAAAAAGGTTCAATCCGGCGTATCCGTCCAATTTTATTAACAGCTTCAACCGATATTCTGGGCTTTCTGCCTATGGCGGTTTCCACGTCGGCAGGAGCAGAAGTTCAACGCCCTTTGGCTACTGTGGTGATTGGAGGAATGTTGACATCAACCTTGTTGACGCTTATTGTGCTACCTATTCTCTATAAATTTGTTGAAAGTGGCGTTAAAAAAATAAAAATGCCAAAAACAGCTTTAGGGATGTTTACCGTTCTTGTTGTGATTGCAGGTTTGGGAATTTCAGGAAATGCCAATGCGCAGGATTCTACGATAACATTGCCACAAGCCATTGAAAGGGCAAAAGAAAACTATCCGGCAATTAAGGCAGCCAAATTGGAAGTTGACAAACAGGAAGCATTAAAAGCTACGGCATACGAACTGGGAACGACTTCGATTTATACCGGGAAAGAAGAAGTAGGCAACAACGCACCGGGTATTCAAAACAGAATTGGGATTGGTCAGTCGGATATCGATGTTTTTGGTATTCCGGCAAAAAGCAAGTTAGCAAATGCACGTACCCAACAAGCTATTTCGGGGCAGTACCTTACCGAATATTCGTTAATCCGTGATGTTAGTATCGCATGGTACAATGCTGTACATGCCAAACAACAATGGCAGCTATTTAAAGACCTTGACACCTTGTACACCGATTTTCAGAAAGCTGCGGAGTTGCGTTACAATACACAGGCAACTTCAAAAATCGAATATCTTTCGGCATCGGCCAAATACAAAGAATTGCAGGTGAATTTAAGGAAAGCCGAAAGTAACTATTTGGCAAGCTTGCAAATCCTTAACCAATACCTGCTATATCCGGGGGCTGTTGATGTGAATACTCAGGATTTAGGACAATATGTTTTTGAACTTGTTTCAGGAACTGATTCTTTGGGTGCAAGCCCTTTACTTGATTACTATTCAACCGGAATTGATGTAGCAGAATCGGCGTGGAAAGCTGAAAAGGCCAATTTCCTTCCAAAGTTAGACTTGGGTTATAAATGGCAATCGGTTGACGGCAATTCAGGATTTTATGGATGGGAAGTAGGTATTTCTGTCCCGCTGGCTTTCTTTTCACAATCGGGCAAAACCAAAGCTTCAAAAATTGACTTCCAAATTGCAAACCAACAGTACGAGCAAAAGGAACTGGAACTGAAAGCCGGGTACAACCAGCAAATCAGCCGTTACCTTACTTTGCAACAGGTTATCAACTATTATCAAAAAGAAGCATTGCCTCTGGCCGACGAACAAATTCAGGCTTCCAACCTGGCGTACCGTTTAGGCAGTATCGACTATGTCCAGTTTATTCAGAACACAGAAGCAGCCATACGGACAAAACAAGACTTTTTAATGCAACAGGCAGAATACTTCGAATTGTCTGCCCAATTAAAATTCATAACAGGTAAATAATCAACAAAATATAGTAACGATGAATACAAAAATAATTATAGCATTGATGGCAATCGCCACATTAATATCGTGCAACACAAAAAACAAAACAGCCGGAGAAGGCGAAGAACACGAAGAACATAGCCCCGAAGGCATTGTGATATTAAATAAAAACCAACGGGAAGCCCTGAAATTAAAATTGGGGTCTTTTCAAATGCGCAACCTAACCACGGTAGTAAAGTCAAACGGGCAACTCGAAGTACCTCCTGCAAACAGCGCCGATATTACAGCCGTTATTGGCGGGAATGTAAAAGAGATAAAAGTATTCCATGGCGACCGGGTAAGCAAGGGTCAATTATTGGCAGTACTTGAACATCCGGATTACATTGCCTTACAGGAAAGTTTTGCCGAAGTTGCCAACAGGCTTGAATTTCTGGAACAGGAATTTGAACGCCAAAAAGAATTGTTTGAAAACAATGTTGGTGCAGGCAGGGACTTCCAACAGGCAAAAGCGGAATACAATACGGCAAAAGCAAAATACGAAGGATTAAAATCACGCCTGCAATTGCTGAATCTTTCGCCCGATAAAATTATGCAGGGCAATATTTCAAATACCATAAACATTAATTCACCAATAAA
>DJWN01000125.1 GCA_002440975.1 Bacteroidales bacterium UBA6229 | reverse complement strand
TTTTTTTTAAGCCTAGAGTGTAAATTTAGAAATTATTAGTACCTTATCTTTTATTTTGTTGGTTTTTTTGGCATAATATTTTTAACGACTTTATGCATCTCCCTATTGATAAGCATTACGAAAGAAAATAATTTTCACCAACTTTTAAAAACCTGTATGGTTCTGGCTTGTCCAGGTTAGGAATTTACGTAAGATTCTCTACTTTGGCAAAGGTTACGATAAATATTCAATAAAAATCTGTTTTTGTTTTAATAGTGATCCTATTTGAAATAGAACTATGTTATTGATAATTTAGTATTTTCGCACGAAAGTAAAGAGTTAAATATGAAAAGAGTATTCCCAAGATTATTAGTAGGCATACAGCACTACGATCTTTCTAAGCTTAGTATTTTTTTTCTCATAGTTTTTACTGTTTTTTATTCCTTGGAATACAAATACTACAAGCGTGCCAATTGCATCATTGCTTCTGATGTAATACATTATTACGCCTATTTGCCTGCGACATTTATTTATAAAGATCTTTCGCTAGATTTTGTTTATGAAGATCCAGGCCATTTTAGTAGAATATTTTGGCCTGTTAATACGCCAAATGGAAAGCATGCTATTATGGTTACCATGGGAATGTCAATTTTATACGCTCCGGCATTTTTGATTACTCATGCGATTGTAAGTCTTACAGGTGGAGATACCAGTGGATTTAGTGAGCCTTATCGGCTGGGTCTTGTGATTATGGGATGGATTTATCTTTTTCTGGCACTTTTATTTTTACGTAAGTTTTTACTTCGATACTATTCGAAGTACGTAACAGCACTTACTCTCTTGATGACTTTGTTGGGTACAAATTTGTTTCATTATTCTACAGCAGAAACAACAATGAGTCATCAATATAGTTTTTTTCTTTTTACGACATTTTTGTTATTGACGATACAATGGCACGAAAAACCCCGGCTATCAAAAGCAATATTAATAGGAATTGTCAGTGCATTAATCACATTGGTTAGGCCGAGTAATGTAACCCTAGGCTTCATTTTTGTTTTTTGGGGAGTTGAATCTTTTAGAGGAATCTATGAAAAACTTTTGTTTTTTTTCAAGAACTACACTTCTGTATTACTTATATTCGTTTTTGCTTTTTTAGTTTGGTCTCCTCAACTTTTGTATTGGAAGTTTTATACAGGAGACTGGTTTTTCTTAGGTTATGCGGAAAATGGTTCCAATTTCTTTTTTAGTAATCCGCAAATTATTAACAATTTGTTTAGCTATCGAAAAGGTTGGCTGGTTTATACACCATTAATGTTGTTAGCATTTATTGGTTTGGGTATATTATGGAACAAGAAAAGGGGTTTTGCAATACCAATTATCATTTTCAGTATAATAAACATTTATCTTGTTTCCAGCTGGTGGTCATGGTGGTATGGTGGAAGTTTCGGAATGCGTGCCTATGTTGAAACTTATGCTGTTTATGCACTGGGTTTTGCGGCTTTTATTGATTGGACATTTCGAAGAAAACTGTATATCAGAATACCCGTTCTTATAACTGTATTTGCCCTCGTGGGATTTAGTTATTTTCAAACTCGTCAGTATTATTTTGGTTCAATTCATTGGGTCGGAATGACTAAAGAAGCCTATTGGCATCAGTTTTTAAAGCTAAAGCCCTATGGAGATTATTATAAGAAACTGACTATACCAGATATGGAGAAGGCACGGGAGGGTATATATGAGTATAAACCTGCTGAATGATTTGTAATCTTAATTTCTCAACAGTAATCCGGGTTTAATTCACATAATTGTAGAAAGTTTACCTGAAAATATCCTACTTCCATCAGAACCTTCATATAGGTACATTCCTGAAGGAAATTCAGAACTGTTTATTTGAATCGGAAACTCTTCTGGTTGGAATTCATTTTCATAAACCAATTTTCCATTGATCTAAAACAGTCTTAACGTTAATTTTTGAGGTAGAGGAATTGGAACTTTAATAACAATTTTTTTTTAGCGGGATTTGGGTGAACATGTATCTGAAGTTTAGATTGAAACCGCTTTGTTGAAACGGGTGCTGTGATTTTGTATAATTGCCCAAAATCTTACATGATATAGGCAATCATTTCACTGTTTAGGCAGATTTTTTCATTGTTACTACTCAAGTACGACTAATCAATCAAGGGCGAATCAAAAGTTTCCTTTTTAAGAATCAGTCCGGAATTATCAACTTCATAATAACTTCCGTTTTTGGTTATGATGTGATTAATGCTCCTGTAGTCGGCTATTATTGGTGATTTCATGCTGAAAAATCTTTGATTTTATGATTCTGTCAAAACCAAAATTCAATGGATGATTAATCAAGATAAAAAAGTTCTATGTTGAAAGAATCTATCTCAGAAGTTTCTTCCTGCTTTATCAAGTATATTTTCAGGTAGTCGCTACTTGGGTTGTAACCATCCAGTTTTAAATTTATCGTGGCTGTTCCTGAAAAGTTTTCTTTTTGAGTGCCGTAAAACAAATGTCTTGAGAAATAGTATTTGTTTTTTCTATTAGTGTCATCTATAGTAACAAGCACTTTATCAGTACACTCACTACATCTTATCTCGTAAATTAACTTTGCGCCAACTTGTTTGGAAAGTGTTTGATTTGAGTCAATCTTGATACTGTCGATCAGTATTGTTTTTGGATTTTGGTTGAGATATGGTTGATTTGTAATAGAATTTGAGTAAAATAGATCTTCTTTTTTGGGATAATAAGTTGTGTACCAAAACACGCCCTTGTATTTGTCTTCAGTTTTAAGGAATATTCTCCAGTAACGCTCTTTATTCATTGATGTCCAGTGCATGATATAATTATCATACTGATAAGTTTGAATAATTGCCAGATAAGCAAAAATTCCAAATAACAAGATCGCTAATAACTTGAATAATATTTTTCTTTGGACAAAAACAGTACTGCCAAAAAGAGCGATTACACCATAGTAATCAACCATTACCCTGCTTCCAAGACTGGCTCCATAATACCAAACCCACCAACTGGAAAGTACATAAATTGTAATAATAAATGCTAGATAAAAACTTACAAGTTTCCAAGTGTTCTTGAATCGTACATAATTAATTGTGCCCACTATGATTAAGAAAAGGAAAACAGGTGCATATACAAAAAAGCCTTTTTGATAGCTGAATAAGAACTTGAACATTTGAGGTTGACTAAGAATCAATCTTTCATCCTGATATGATTTAATAAAAAGCGAACCAGTTTGTAAATACCAGATAAATGACTGTATGCTTATCAATAGGATAATTATGGAAGCAGATATTATTATTGTCTTTTTTTTATGATTGAAGAGAAGCAAAAATGCAGACCAAAAACTTTTGGCATCGTTGAAAATAAATGGAATAAATAATACGATCAATCCGTTTACAGGTCTGATTAATAGTATGATGCCTAATATCGCAGATGCGAAATACAACTGACTATTTTTATTTGTTATGCTGTATTTGACTATCAGAAAAAGAAAAATATTTATAAAAGCAAAGGAATAAACATGGCTAAAGGACGGTAATCTAACAACATAATACATCAATGAACTGGCAAATAAAATAGCTATTTGAATAGCAAAAATGTATGCAATCGAGACTTTTTGGTATTGAAGCAGTTTTCTTAAAAAGAATAGACCGATAAATAGATAGAAAAGAGCAGCGTAGAAAACAAAATCCTGATAAATAAGTGAATAGCCATCAGCTATAAGGTCGGGGTTGTTGATTGCAATCAGATGAGCTAATAAGAAAAAAGGTGCTTGCGCAACAGCAGTACCAACAAAATATTTGTTCACCTTATTGCCCTCAATTAATGGTAGGTAACCTTTGCTTGTTATTTTGTGATCATAAAATTCGGAGACTAAGGTGTCCGTGTAGTTAAAACTTAAATCATTATAGATAAAAATTGATGGTAAATATTCGTAATATCCTTTTCCATCTGCTAATATGACGGGACGTTTGTTGCCAAAATAATTGTTGATTAGCAAGATGAATAAAAATAAGATAATGAATTCTTGTAAAAAACCAATTTTCTTTAAAGTATCCATATTTATTAGATATTTGGGAAAAATAAAATTATTTGTTCCATAGATTATACTTCAACACACACCAAATCGCCCTGAAACCATCCTGCCAGTTGATTTTTTTGCCTTCGGCATAGGTTCGGCCATAATAGGAAATACCAACTTCGTATATCCGTATGTCTTTGATGCGCGAAATTTTGGCTGTTACCTCAGGTTCGAATCCAAAGCGGTTTTCTTTTAGTGTGATGGATTGCAGAATCTCGCGTTTAAAAAGTTTATAGCCCGATTCCATATCCGTGAGGTTCAGGTTGGTGAATATATTGGAAACTGAAGTCAAAAACTTGTTTCCTATCGAATGCCAGAAAAATAAAATCCGATGTGGATTGCCCCCAATAAACCGTGAACCGTACACCACATCAGCCATGCCATCCAGCACCGGAGCCAGCAGTTTGGGATAATCCCGCGGGTCGTACTCATAATCTGCATCCTGGATTAAAATATAGTCACCTTCGGCTGCTTCAATCCCTTTTCGGATCGCAAATCCTTTTCCACGATTGGGTTGCGAAGCAATGCTAACAAGCTGAACTTCAGGATTACGTTTATGCCAGTCTTCCACCCGAATCAGGGTTTCATCTTTGGAGGCATCATCCACCACAACCAGCTGTGTACTAATGTGGTTGGAAGAAATGCTTTTAAGGATTCTATCCAACACATCTTGAATAGTTCTGGCTTCGTTGTAGGCGGGAATGATTAAAGTGAGCAGTGGTGTATTTTTCATATTGTTTGACTTCAATTATTTTCAAAACCAATAAAGCTTTTAATTTTTAAGAAACTTTATTGGTGCTGATGTATTAGCATTATCTAATTGTATAAAATAAAATCCATTTTTTAAATTACTAATATCTAGTTGCTTAGAGTTATTAAGTAATTTTTCAAAAACAACTTTCCCCTGCAAATCAAGTATTTTGATGGTATTGTTTTCACCTGTCAGTCCCTTAATCTGCAACACATCCTGAACGGGATTGGGATAAATTTGAATAGCTTTCTGATTTATCTCGTTAAGATTCACAAAAATGTCCATCACTACCAATTCTGTAAGGTTTTCGTCAATCAGTTCTACCGATCCGTTCACAGGCTCGTAGGCTTCAACCAATACTTCATACATATAGTTTCCCGGTTCCAGAGATTCAAAAATGGTAAGGCCACTGTCATTTGTGTTCTGTGTACCAACTCCTTCCAGGGTAATTTCAGCTCCGGGAATCGCAACACCATCTTCATCTTCAACCATAAAAGTAAGGTCAAAGGTGGTTGATTGCTGATTTGCAATCACTGTCCATTCGGCTTCTGTTCCATGCGGGGTGCTTAGCGTATAAACAACATCCTCATCGAAATCCTGTGCTACTTCCGAAGCCGGATCGCCACTGATGCCCAGCTCAACAGTATAGGTTGGGATCAGGTTTGTAAGCGAAATGCCTGCCGGAACATCCAGTGTAACAGTTAAATTGTCATAATCAATCATGCCGGAAATATTGTTTTCAAGTTGCGGATTATTGCTGGCCAGTAGTGCGAATGACAAAAATTCGGGTTCCAGGGTTTTAATGGGTTCATAGGTAACAAGCCCGAGTGTGCCATCATCGGGTTGATGAAAAATATAAGTTTCGGCAACGGCTATATCATTGGTTCCCCAGTAATTACCAATTGCACTCACATCTTCGGCTATATTGTTATAGAAAGCATAGATTTCTCCATTATTTCCATTTTCATAAAAGATATTGCCGCCCGGATCCATGGCTGTGCCAAGATCGAGGTCGAAAACCTGCTGTGTTGTTATTCCCCATAAGTTTCCTGAAATCAGGTTTCTGCGTACAATAGCCTTGTTTGTTGTATTGGCACCATAAAAATTCAATCCGCTGCCACCCAGCATTGGGTCGTTTTGAATGTCGTTGTCTAAAATTATATTGTCTGTAATCCTGCTGCTGATGCTGCTTCCTATTTGAGCATAACCATAGCGGTTATTCACAATGGTATTTCCCGACACAACGGCTTTGGTATTTCCTACGCCAACCAGGCTGTTGATGGAAATCCCACCAACATTATCATGAAATCCTTCCACATAATTGCCAACGATATAAATGCTGTCGGTAGCACCGGGGCCCAAATTGATTTGCGGACGATTGCTGTTGTCGGTGGTATTGTGTATAAATTCATTAAAGTAAATTTGAGGCGATCCTTCCGTATTGGCACCCGAACCAATCGCCGAACGCTCGTTCTCAACAAAACGACAATAACGAATAATCGGATTACAATTGCTGTAGTTAATTACATTGGAAGTGTTTGAAGAACTATTATGAATAAAAGTACAATATTCAAAAGTAGCTTCACTTTCGATGAGAGAGATGCCTCCGCCATGTGTGATGCGTGTATGAGCAAAATAGTTGGAGGGTGAATCTTCAAATCTTAGTCCGTCAAAACCTTGACCGGCAGTGATGGTATCTACAGCAGTAATGAAAACTTCTCCACTTTCGGGGTTTGAAATAAAACTGCCAAAAATCTCCGGACGCAGGCCTGAAGCAATTTTCAGCACTGTGGCTTCAGTGATCTTTAAAGTATCTGTAGCAGAAATAGTTAAGGCGTTATTGATGATATAACTTCCGTTTTCGAAACTTACCGTTCCGCCACTCAGGTCAACCAGCTCGGCCAAAGTATAAGCCTGATTGTTGCCGGGCGTAATGTATTGCGCCTTTACAGTAAATCCTAACAAAATGATGAACAAGGTGATAAAACTAAATTTTTTCATGATATCAAAGCGTTTAAGTTTATGTGTTTCGTTTATTTAATTTTCTCATTTTTTGTGGTCCATACCAAATCCAAAAACCGCTTAAGCCAAACAATATTAGTGAAAATCCCATGATACTCGTAAAAAACAACTTGAAAAAGCTGAATTTGGTATCAAAAAACTGATCCAGGAAAGAGCCGTCATGCAGTTGTTCCAAAAGGTCAGACCGGCGTTTCCCGATGTGCATTACCTCAGCGCTTGCACCGTCGAGTTGAATTCCCCAGTAGTGATTTTCGAAAATGAATTTAACTATCCCCTGGTCCGGCTTGATGTCGATTCGTGAAATGGTTGTTTCCAGTTCTGCCGAAAAATCTGTTAAGCTTTGTTTGGCAATATTTTCAAGGCTGTCGAGCGGTAACCAGTTTTTTAGATCAGTAGAAGTGCCTTGTCTGTTATTGGGTAGAATATAGTCATAACTATTTTTCTTCCAGCCTAATAAGATGCCTGTAATGGCCATATTAAGGATGAAAACCAGTAAAACTAAACCTGTTATCCGGTGAAGTTTTCTTAAAAACCGGATCGTTTTGGCTTGTTTACGTCTGGAAATTTCGGTTTGCGGAAGTATCTTTGAATCGTTCACTATTCCTGAAATCCAACATTAATAGCCATAAGCCCTTCCGTTAATTTGTCGTACAAGTACTTCCATCACACAAACGTTTTTCAGTGCGGGCTCGCTGTATTTGAATGCGTTATCGGTATATTGATGCATGATCACGTCGAGAGCAGCCTGTTTTTCTTCCATATCTTCAATAATAATTACTTCGCCAATAATCTGTACAGAGCGATATTTCATCGAATAGCTGCAGGCCACTTCGCTGTTCTGAAATCGAAGTTCGTGATCGGTGCTAAAAGTGACACAGACTTTAGGATATTTTTTCAAAATTTCAATTTTCCTTCCCTCTGGTGCCGAATGTAAAAATAGCCGGCCATTTTCGTAGCCAAAGTTCATGGGCACGGCGTAGGGTTGGTTAGCATCATCAACCATCGACAGGGTGCAGGCTTCACATTTTTTGATGATCACTTCCAGTTCGGGTTCAAAGGTAAGGTTTCGGCTTTTCATAAAAATACTCCTTATAAGTTGGCAAAGATCGCAAATTTCGTGAGTTTTTTGGTCTTATTCAAATCAGTTGAAAAGCGTATTTTTGCACAAAATTTTCTAACTATGCGTTATTCAATTATTTCCATATTTATCCTTTTTTCTTTTTGGGCTCAGGCTCAGCAACCTCAGCTTGCAATTCAGCAAATGCAGGAGCAAATGCGCTACCTCGCATCTGATGAGCTAAAAGGCCGTTTTCCGGGTACTCCCGAAGATCAGCTGGCTGCTGATTACATCCGTGAAGCATTCCTAAAGGCTGGACTTACACCTTTGGCCGACAATGGGTTTCAGTACTTTTCTGTTGTTACTTCAGTCGAAGCCACCGAGGATAACAAGCTGACTGTGAACGGAACAGTTGGTGTTTTCGAGCAGGATTTCAGTCTGTATGCATTTAGCAGCAATGCCACAGTTGAGGCTGAAGTGGTGTTTGCTGGCTACGGTCTGGTACTGGACCTGGATAGCTTGCAATGGAATGATTTTGAAGGCCTCAACGTGAAAAATAAGTGGGTTTTGGTGCTTGAAGGAGATCCGGAGCCCGATAACAATGACAGCCCGTTTATCCCTTTTGCAACTATCAGAAACAAAGCACTGAATGCTAAAGATCAGGGTGCAGCAGGGCTTTTGGTTGTTGGTGGTAGCCAGAATGACCCTAAAGATGAGATCACACCGCTTCTTTTTGAGCGTTCGGTAATTAGCGCAGGACTTCCTGTGATTGACCTGAAAAGATCGTGGGCAGATAGCATTTTATTGGCTAATATGCTTTCGGTAGATAGCCTGGAAATATTGGCTGGAAACGGAAAGAGCTCTCTGCAAAACATTGATAACACTGTGATTAAAGCCACGACTGTTCTTGAGCGTCAGGAGGTAAAAACTCAAAATATTGTTTTTATGATTGAAGGCACTGATCCGGAATTAAAGGATGAGGTAGTTGTTTTAGGTGCGCATTACGATCATCTGGGAATGGGAGGTCAGGGCTCTGGCTCACGTGTGCCGGATACAATTGCACCGCATTATGGTGCGGATGACAATGCCTCGGGCACTGTGGGCATCATGCAGTTGGCTTCACAATTGGCAGCAATGGACCAAAAGCCCCGGCGAAGTCTTGTTGTTGTTGCTTTTGGTGCTGAAGAGCTAGGGCTTTTAGGGTCGGCTTATTTCGCGAAAAATGTGCCTTTTGAAACCAAGGCGGTTCAGGCAATGGTAAATTTTGACATGATTGGTCGTTTGAATGAAGCCAGAGCCGTAGTTATTGGTGGAACAGGCACTTCTACAGAATCTGAAGGCTTGCTCGATCAACTAAAATCAGTGCACGATTTGCAACTTTCTTATTCCCCCGAAGGATTTGGTGCCTCAGATCATGCTTCCTTTTATGCACAAAACATTCCCGTTTTTTTTATCAGTACTGGAGCACATGGCGATTACCATACGCCGGCTGATACCTGGGATAAGATCAATTATGAAGGGATGGTTGAGGTGCTTAGTTTTAGTGAAGACTTGCTTCTTGAGTTACTCAATCGTGATGAGAGACTTAGTTTTCAGGAAGCTGGGCCAAAACAACGCACAACGGGACGTCGCGGTTTCAAAGTTACTTTGGGTATCATGCCCGACTTTACGAGCACAGCAACAGATGGTCTTGGTGTTGGAGGCGTTACCAAAGGCGGGCCAGCAGACAGAGCCGGAATGTTGAAAGGCGATAAAATTGTGGGGATAAACGGGATGCCGGTTGGTACGATTTACGATTATATGAATCGCCTGAAACAGCTGAAAGCCGGCGAACGTGCCAATGTGGATGTAATGCGTGGAAGCGAAAAGGTGATTTTGATCGTAGAGTTGTAATTGGTGAATATCCTGCTAGTTAATATTGAATTCGCATCCAGAAGTTTTTATCTGAAATTTCTGAAATTTGGAGTGGTTGGCTTTTCAGGGCTTTTTGTTGATTTTGGCCTGACCTATCTGTTCAAAGAAATTTTCCATGTTCAAAAATATGTAAGTAATGCGATAGGGTTTATGATGGCAGCCACCAGCAATTACATTTTCAATCGCATCTGGACATTCGAAAGTACGAACCCAAATATTGCATTGGAATACACCGAATTTATCGTCATTTCGGTGATCGGACTGGTTGTTAATACCTTGATATTGTATTTGTTGGTTAGCCGATTGAAAATGAACTTTTACCTGAGTAAGGTTTTTGCAATTGCTGTAGTTACACTCTGGAATTTCTTTGCCAATTTGTTATTTACTTTCGCTGTGGTTTAATCATAAAAGAGAGTCGTTCGATTGCATTCGTGTTTCAAGTGATTGCATAAGACGTTCGAGCCTTTGCATAAGACGTTCGAGCCTTTGCATAAGACGTTGGTGTCTTTGCATAAGACGTTCGTGTCATTGCATAAGACGTTCGAGTCATTACATAAGGCGTTTGAGTCATTACATAAGACGTTCGAGTCATTACATAAGACGTTCGAGTCCACATCGAAGAGAGAGTATAAAATATTTTGTGT
>DJWN01000036.1 GCA_002440975.1 Bacteroidales bacterium UBA6229 | reverse complement strand
ACTAATTTAATTCGTTACAGTTCCTTAGGTAAAGGACAGTATGCTGCGCTTGAATACGCGAAAAGCAATCAGAAAAAATATCGCTGGTTTTGCAAACTTGACATCCGTAAGTACTTCGATTCTATTCCGCATGATCTTCTTTTAAATCACCTCTCTTTGCGTTTTAAGGATAAAAGACTGTTGAATTTATTCAAAAAAATAATTTGTAGCTACGAATCTTTTCCAGCTTTTGGTCTGCCTATCGGAAACCTTACAAGCCAGTATTTTGCCAATTTTTATCTGGGACATGCTGATCATTATTTACTTGAAGAAATAAAAGTTCCGGCATATGTGAGATATATGGATGATATGGTACTTTGGCATCAGCATAAAGACGATCTGCTGGCAGCACAAAAGCGATTTACATTATACATCGCAAAACAATTACAGCTATTATGTAAGCCACCATGCATTAACAGCAATATTAATGGATTACCTTTTTTGGGCTATGTTGTTTTTCCTGATAAAGTTCGGCTCAATAAACACAGTAAGCTTCGTTTCATTCGCAAAAATAAAGATGCAGCATACAATTTAAAGCATGAAAGCTGGTCTCAGGCTGAATATTCGCGTCATATCACACCGCTAATCGCATTTACGCGCCATGCACAAACAGAGCAGTTGCGCAGAAATGTATTTAATTTGTAACCGGAAACCGGCTAAAGGGCAACAACCGTGTATTGCGTGGCGGCAGCTGGAACAACAACGCCAGGAACTGTCGCGTGTCTAATCGCAACAACAACAATCCTGACAACCGCAACAACAACAACGGTTTTCGGTTGGTTGTTTCCCCCTAGCTCAAAAGGTATGGCCGGATAGCTACCACTGAACCAGCCTGTTTCCTGCGCCTGCCAAGGCCAAATATTTCTTCATGCCAAAAGGCTGGTAGTGTTTTTAGCGAAGGTCTTTTGGTTTTTTGTTTATTTTTAATAATTGTTTACTCCTACACAACACCCGCGTTAGCCGCTTCGGCAACGGCGGTTTCTGGTTGACCCAGACCCTATAGTTTGGTGGTAGTGAAGACCATACCTTTTGAGCAAACAATTATTTTGGCTAAAGAAGGAGTGAGGTGGTGCATTGAGCCTGTCGAAATGGACGAACGAATCTTTCGTTGTAGTCGCAGACTACGCCGAGCTTCTTTAGATAACAAAACTATTTCTTAACAAATTATTTTGTGTTCGATCGGTGGCGCGGCGGGCGGCTCAAAATAGTCTCTGACTTCGTCGGCCAAATTTTCCGACACTTCTTTTTCATCCTAAAAAAAATTGCGCTACTTTAGCAGTGGCTATCAAAACCTCCTAATCATGAAACGCTATTTTATCCTTTTATTCGCCTTGCTTACACTCCATGCAGCAGGTCAAACTGAAATCAAAGGCCGGAGCCAGCCACAATATTTCAACATCACCAAAGATCCACCAAAGCCACCCATACTAGTGCTTGTTCCGGGTTCGCTGCAATTTGCAGATGCCGATGGGAACCAGACAATCAATGTCAACGAAAGTGCCAACATTTCATTTGAAGTTCAGAATAAAGGCTACGGCGCAGGCATTGGGCTAGTAGCCACAGCAAAAACAAAAAATACAATTCCGGGACTGAGCTTCGATAGCAGAATCAATCTTTCGAGCCTGGCAATCAATGCCACAACTAAAGTTTCGATTCCTATAACTGCCGGAATGGATCTGCCCGATGGTTTAGCTAGTTTTGTTTTAGGCGTTGAAGAGCCCAATGGTTTCAATATGGATCCGGTTGAAATACAAATCAGCACACGCGCATTTGTAAGCCCACTGGTGAAGGCTACGGATTATACCATCACCAGCGAAAGCAGCAACTTATTGCGCAAACGTCCGTTTGATTTGCAAGTGCTCGTTCAAAATGTTCAGGCAGGAAAAGCTGAAAATGTACAGGTTAACCTACAATTTCCTGATGGTGTGATACTTATGTCCGACAACAAGCAGCTTTTTGTAGGCGATATGGAAGCCGGTCAAACTGAAAACATCACTTACAACTTGATAGTAAGCGACCGCTACCAAAGCGAAACCATTCCTTTTGAAATCAAAGTCAGCGAGCGTTATGGCCGTTATGCCGAAAACAGAACCATCACCGCTACCATTAACCAAAGCACGGCTGGTAACAAGCTGATAGTTGAAGGCAAGCAAAAAGCTGCAACAGGCAACATCACCATCGCCACCCTCACTTCGGATGTTGACAGAGACATCCCGCAGAATCCCAAGCAATACCCAAATCGCTACGCTTTAATCATTGGTAACGAAGACTATGCCACCTATCAGCGAGGCCTGAAAAAAGAAAGCAATGTTGATTTTGCAGCCAGCGATGCTCGTTCGTTTGAGGAATACGCCAAAAAAGTGCTGGGTATCAAGCCCAATCAAATCACCACATTGATCAACGCTCAGAATTATCAAATCGAGCAGGAGTTGAATCGTTTGAAACAAATTATCGAACACCGCGAAGGACAGGCAGAGGTATTCTTTTATTATTCCGGTCACGGGGTTCCGGATAATGCCGGAAATGCTTACATTCTCCCCGTCAATATCAGTGCCACAGAGGTAGAACAGGCAGGCTTCAGGGTTGACAAACTTTATCAATCACTCACAGCCAACAACCCGCAAAGAGTTACCGTATTTATGGACGCCTGCTTCAGTGGTGCCGGACGCAACCAGGGCTTGCTTGCTGCTAAAGCCGCAGTGCGCATCAAACCCACTGACGAAGACCTGCTAAAAGGTAATCTGGTGGTGTTCACTTCCAGTAAAGACGAGCAAAAATCACAGTTCGATGCCGATAAAAAACATGGCGTGTTTACTTACTATCTGCTAAAAAAACTAAAAGAAACCAAAGGAAATGTTTCATATGATGAACTGGCAGATTATCTGAGACGTGAAGTTCCCCTTTTCCTGCTCGAAAAAAGGAAAGATGTTCAAAATCCACAGCTCTTAACCAGCCCACAGGTGGAACGCATTTGGTCGCAATGGAATTTTATTGATTAAGAATCACTGAAATACAACGGCTTATTATCAAAAAGAAATCTTTATTCTGGGAAGTCAACTGAAGTTTAGCCAAAGTAAAACTTTGAAAATATACCAAGTTATGGTATTTTTGTAAAAACTTCTATTTATGTCAAAAAACACTTCTATTTTGTTGGGAGATTATTTTAATGAGTTTATCAACCAACAAATCAAATCCGGAAAATATGCATCAGCAAGCGAGGTGGTGAGAGCGGCTCTTCGAATGTTCGAGCATGAAGAATCTAAAAAAACAGCACTCATTGAAGCATTAAAGGAAGGTGAAAACTCAGGATTTGTAAAAGATTTTGACAGAAACACATTTCTAGAAAATCTTCATCAGAAACACTTGGCTGAATAATGAACATCAAAATCAGCAAGCAGGCCAGTAACGACCTGGAAGAAATATGGCTTTACACCTTAGAAAACTGGTCAAAAACACAAGCAGACAGGTATATAAAATTGATTTTGAACGAAATAGATTTAATTGCTGAAAACCCAACATCCGGAAAAGATTATTCAAAAATAAGAAAGGGTTATTTTTGTTCCAGTATAAAATCTCATCTTGTTTTCTACAAAATCAATCAGAAGAAACAGGAAATTCAAGTGATAAGAATTTTACACCAAAGAATGGACATCGAAACAAGATTATATGAATAGTATGGATTCATAATGAATCATTAGATCTTATTGTGTTTTGCTTTCCAGCTCTTTTTAGAAATCGACAGCTTCCTTGTTATCCTGACTTACCGTTTTATCGTAATCATTTTTCTAACCGCTTGCAGCTTAGGATTGTTTTGTCGCAATCGCAGCAACCAGTTGTTAAATGATTCGGAAGTTGCTGAATCCGGCATGGTGTAACCAATGTATTCTGCTTCATCGAAATACTCACCGGCTTGGGTTTCCTGCACCAGCGGGCTGTTAAAAGGTGTTTCAGAAAACAACACAATCAAACTTGCCAGTTCAACTCCAGGTTTCTCGGCAAATAATTGCAACTCATTCACCAAATGACGTTTGTTTTCGGGAGCATCTTCTTTGGAGAAAAAAATGTATGCCTTATTCCGTTCAATATTCACTTGCTCTATACCCTGCTCGCGTTCTTCAGTATAAGGCAACAGCTGGAATACATTTGTCATATCATCCAAAAAAACGCTGATATAACCTGTTTTAGAACTTGCGATGCTCAAATAGAGCGACTGCCCATCGTTGAACTGCTCCAGCTCACAGGCCAGCGCAGGACAGTACAGCGTTTTTACTTCCAGCTGAACACCATCCTTAATTTTCTCCCGCACCTTGCCTTTCACTTTGCATCTGAGTGTGTAAGGTTTGTTAGAAAGCACTGTTATTTGTGGATCTTTCAGGTCGCCAAGCCATTCACCAATCAGTTCAGTGGTGCTAAAAGCATTTGTGGCTACTTTACCCTGACTAATCCAGGTCTGAATTTCGGTGTTTAGCCGCTGTGGAAACACACGCATCACAGCACTGTCGCGCGCCCTGTCGCAAACGTACTTTTCAGCTTCAGCCATACTCATGCTTGGCGGAACCATCAAATCATAAGTACCTGTTGAAATGTATTCTTTTTGTGCAAAAGCTGTTTGAAAATTGGATAACACAACTGTAATCAGAAAAGTAAGAAAAATGAAATATTTACCAGACATTGATTCTTCAAGATTGGTTTTGATCTGGTAAAAATACAAAATACGCATTAATAGTTTCTAAATATTTCGATTTTTGAATCACTTATTTTCACAGCATTAAGGCTCGGCGTAGTCTGTGACTACGTCGGCCATACTTTCTATTTATACTTATTGCCTTTGTAATACGTCAATCTCGCACAATCGCGTTTTTAGACAATTTATTTACAAGGTTTATAACTGATTAGTAATATGTTAAGATCCAATCATTCGACGTAGTCGCAGACTACGCCGAGCTTCCTAAAATAACAAAACTATTTCTTAACAAAGTATTTTGTGTTCGGTATGCGGCTCGGCGTAGTCTGTGACTACGTCGGCCATACTTTCTATTTATACTTATTGCTTTTGTAATACGTCAATCTCGCACAATCGCGTTTTTAGACAATCTATTTACGAGGTTTATAACTGATTAGTAATATGTTAAGACTAATCATTCGACGTAGTCGCAGACTACGCCGAGCTTCCTAAAATAACAAAACTATTTCTTAACAAAGTATTTTGTGTTCGGTCTGTGGCTCGGCTTAGTCTGCGACTACATCGGTCAAACTCAAACCTATATCTTGATTCGTTCAATGATAAGTCTTCCATGGAATATCCAATAAAATAACCCCCAGCAAACTTGTTTTTCCGGCATAATTTGTTGCACTGGAATAAAGGTAGTCTTCTGGATGCGCCACCCAGCCAGCACGCACCGGATTTTCGTGCAAATAAGTTAACTTACTTTCAATGAAACTATTGCTGTACAACAAAACTGCATGGTTATCATGTGTCCAAAATTGATAAGTCTTATTTCTTTTATGTTGTGAGGCATATTTTTGAAATAGCTCAAGCATCCAATCACGCCGGCTTTCAACATCTGATTGAATTGACCTAATGATCTCTTTTGAGGTAAATTTTTTGAACTCTCTGATTGTTGCACTGAGGTTCCCCATCGGGCTGTTTACGATTAAGTGAATGTGATTTGTCATGATTACATAGGCAAATACCTGTAAACCCATCTTTTGCTGACAATAGTTCAAACTTTCAATGACAATGTCACGATAACGCTGTCGGCTAAAAACATCAATCCAGCCGACAATACTAAGTGTTACATAGTAAAGAGCAGATTGTTCCTCTATTCGATATCCAGTGGTCATTGCCTTCTTTATGTTTGATTTATAGAACAAATATACTTCAAAAGCGATTTGAATTATAAGTATAAGTTTTAAGCGAGTTAGGCGACGTAGTCGCAGACTACGCCGAGCTACGTAGTACAAAAAAATTATTTCTTTAAAATAAATACACTGATCAACTGTGTTGTTCAGCGTAGTTAGTAATATGTTAAGACTAATCATTCGACCTAGTCGCAGACTACGCCGAGCTTCCTAAAATAACAAAATTATCTCTTAACAAATTATTTTGTGTTCGGTATGCGGCTCGGCTCATTCGACGTAGTCGCAGACTACGTCAAGCTTCTTAAAATAACAAAACTATTTTTTAACAAATTATTTTGTGTTCGGTATGTGGCTCGGCGTAGTCTGCGACTACGTCAGCCATATTTTCTGAATTAGTTCGTTGCTTTTTTGAAAAGTCTTCTATGGATTAACCCGTCTAGTCCAAAATATGCTTTTCCTCAACCTGCAAAATTTCATTGTCAGAAATCCGATACAAAAAGGCAATCACGGAACAATGTTGTGCTTTGTAAGCTGCATTCAGCGTGAGGCTGTAAGTGTGGGTATAAACTTCATTTACAACAATGGCTTCTCCTTCATTTATGATCTCTCCATTAAGGCCATTGATGTCCTGTCGCAATACATGGCGGTGATAATAATCTTCAATAGTGGGAACGTCACCAACTGCAGCATTGTTATTGCGTTGAGCACCCTGAATACTGTCCTCGGTGAGCAAGACCTGCAAAAAATATGTTTCGTTTGTACTGCCCAAAAACTTTGAGTTAACAATTAACTCCAGATTCCTAGATTGATCATCAAAAACGGTTTGTATATCAATTGATGCCTGTGGCTGTATATTTTCGATAATGTCCATTACTTTTTCGCCCCATTTTCCACTCGACAAAATAGCAGATCCCTGTTCAATCCGGCGATTAATCAAACCGCTTGGAAAACCGATAATATTGTATTGCTCACGCCATTGGTCTCCATAGCTTGTGCGCAAATCAAGATCAAAAGGTGGATTCTCGGGCTCAGCGAAAACTCCGGTATGCACTGCCAAAATGATCAACTGATCGCCATAAACTTCCTTCAGATCGCTTGCCAGTTTTGCAGCCGCAGGACAGTTTACGCATTTATGACCGGTATAATCTTCCAGAAGCACTTTCTGAATCACTTCTTCGGGTTCGCCACCACCTCCGCCTCCTTGCGTGGTATAAGGTGGGTCAATTTTATCGCAGGAGTTAAAAATTCCTGCAATCAAAACAAACAGTATCAGGCTTAAGCTTTTAAATTTCATTGATTTTGATATCATGACTTAAAAATTCGTTGAAACAGTAATAGTAAGTCCGCTGGATGCTGGCACCTGCCGGCAAACGCCACCAACACAAACCACACCTTCGCTCTGACGTCCGTAAGTGAGAGCTACACGCGTTGATTCTTTCAGGTAACCCATTGAAACCGTATAATAATGATTTCTCTTATCTGCATCGGGATGGCCATAATTATATTGATCAGCAACATTAAAAAACCAGCGGGGTGCAATGGCATATTCGAGCATGGCTGCTGCCCAATCGCCTTCGTCCTGCTCTGTAAAAAGTCCCTGAAGTTCCATTCGAAGACTTTTGCGCGAAGTAAGCTTATGCGTTAGATCAAGCACTCCAATATGCGCTTTCACTGCAGGCTCTCCGGCATGACCTTCGATCGTGGCAATGTCGTAATGCAAATTCATATATTGAAGAACTGCTTTCCATTTGTTGTTGATTTTCTTCTCGATTTCGATATTGAAATCCCGGAAGAAAACACTGTCCGATACCTTAAAGAAATCCGAAGTGTATCCCAAAGTACCTGAAGTATTTACCAGAGTTGTATCATTTATCGGATTGCGAACGATATCATTCACCTGACTGAAATTTACAGCTATTCCGGTACCATATTTTCCTCCCAAAGCCGTTCCTTTGGGAATTTTATAGTTCAACTGAAACTGCAAACCCATTTCGCCATTGGGCTGAGTAGCATAAGGATAGCGCGCTGCCAAACTATAGGAATGGGTGCGGTTGATAGGCGGGATGAAATTAATATCAACCGCATTACCATTCACCCTGCGATCGGATTTAAAGCTGAAATTATCCACCCTTTTCAACTGCAAAACCACACCAAGTCCGGGCTGAGAATAGGATAGCGACGACAAAACCGCCTGTCCTTCGTGATAGATAAAATTATTTATCGCCGATGGATCGTTGATTTTATAGGCATATTCCGTAGCGAAGTTGAATTTTCCGGCACTCAGGTTGACTCGTCCGGCCCAGGCTCCCACATTCTCGGGCAGATTATACAAAGGATCATTGTCTTTCTGATATTTGCTTACTCCACTGGCACCAACGAGCACACGCACTGCTGCTGATTCCCATCCTTTGATGGTTTGATTCAGATCAACCTCTGCATCAAGGCCGCGCACAATGCCACGATTACCGTTTTCATATTTTTGCCAAAAATAACGTTGCGTGCCATAAACACCTTTAATCGTAATTCCAGCAGAAGGACGGAGGATCACGCGCATCCCGTTGATGGAATTGTCGTATCCTAAAGTCCATTCTTCATAGGAACGGAGGATAAGGCCATTACCAAATTGCTCATAAAAATTTCCAACCGTCACGCCTACAAAATCGGTTTGATAGCTTGCCCATAAATAAGGAAATCCATTACCTTCCTGCAAAGGATCAAATCCTGCAAGCGGCGTTAGGAAAGCCTCATAGCGCATCCCGGCCGAAAATTTTCCGAGGGTATAGGTGATATTTCCAAAACCATTCAAACCTAATTTGCGGCCTCCGATCAGTGAATCGGTAATGCCGAGCGCATCATCCGGCTGATAAAACTGTCCGTCAACCTGAAAGCTCCCGTTGATCTGAGCCTTGTCGAGAAAATCCTGTGCTTCCAAAGAAGTGAAAGCTAGCAGGAATAATACTATCCAAAGTTTACGCATGATTCTTATCTTCAGCATTCTGAACTATTCAATTCCAGCTATTTTCTTCACCTTGTCATACAGCTCAAATTCAGCACCCTCGAAATAAGCAGTATGCTGCGACACAATTTTGCCTTCGCCATCAAGCAGAAAAGTATGCGGAATCATATTCACATTCATCGCACGTTTGAAATCGCTGTTTGGATCGAGTAGCACCTCAAACTCCCAGGCTTTTCCGTTCACCATCGGCATCACGCGAGCTGTGGAACGGCTGTCGTCAATAGATATGGCATATATTTTTACCCCGGTTTCCTCTTGCCAGTCGGCATAGTTTTCGTTAAAAGCATCCAACTCTTTCTGGCAGGGTTTGCACCACAATGCCCAAAAACTTAAAATTACTGGTTTGCCTTCATTGGTGATCTCCGAAGTGCTAAAAGGCTTTCCATCAAGGGTTTTAATCGTAACCTGAGGAATTTCGGATTGCGCCAGCGAACCAACACTATAAAAAAGTAAAAGTGCGAAAAGAACAAAAATTGAGGTTCTCATAAATGCTATGACTATTAGGTTTAAAACGAATTGATTTCAGCAGTAATTTAACTCAAAAGACAACCCTCTGATGGCTTTGGTTGCACTATTGGATATAAACTTCAAGGATTTTGCAAGTAGCATCCGGATAAAGTGCCACCGCATGAATAAGATTGGGAATCAGCACTATTTCTCCGGCTTTTAGGGTCATTTTTTCCTCAGCTCCCCAATCGAGCATACAGCTGCCTTCCACATTAAACAACATCACAAAAGAATCCAACTGCGAATAATCTTTTTTGATGCCCTGATCAAACTGCAACATATTTGTTGTAAAATAAGGCGATTCTATCACTTTGGAGGTATGATTCAATTGGGCTTCGTAAGTTGTTTTTACTTCTTCAGGAAGCTCAAAGTCGATAGCATCCAGGGCTTCTTCGGTATGCAGCTCACGCATCTGCCCGGTATGATCCACCCTGTCCCAGTCGTAAATGCGATAGGTGGTGTCGCTGGTTTGCTGAATTTCGGCAATCAGTGTGCCTGGCCCCAAAGCATGAACACGACCTGCGGGCATAAAAAACACATCACCGGCCTGCACAGCTTCATAATTCATCACCGATTTCAATTCACCAGCCTCCAGCACTTTAAGGTATTCTTCCTTGTTCATCTCTTTGTTGAAACCACTGATGAGCTGCGCATCCTTATCGGCCTGCATCACATACCACATCTCCGTTTTACCGTAACCAATTCCCCGCTTGCGGGCAAGGGCATCATCCGGATGAACCTGAATGGAAAGCCAGTCGCTGGAGTCGATCACCTTGACAAGAATCGGAAACTGATCGCCAAAACGATCATACACCCGATCGCCAACCAAATCGCCCATAAAAACTTCAACGAGCTCGTTGAGTTCATTGCCGGCCAGATAACCGTTTTCAACTACCGAAGGATCCCCTTCAACACCCGAAAGCAGCCACACCTCACCGCAATTGGGAAGCTCGCCAAAATCCATATTTAATATACTTTTGATCTTTTGCCCGCCCCAAATCTTATCTTTGAATATCGGTTTGAATTTTATCGGATAGATACTTTGCATGTCATTCATTTTGGCACAAAAGTACGCAAATCCTCAAAGATGCTTCACCCGATCCTTTTCCTGATTTCCACTACTTTTGTAGGATGATTGCAACACAAGAAACAGAAAAACTTGTCCGGCTGCGGCAGGAACTACATGCCAATCCTGAACTTTCGGGTCAGGAAAATAATACAGCAAACCGACTGCTAAACTTTTTGAAAACCTTAAAACCTGACCAGGTTCTCCAAAATTTGGGAGGTAACGGAATTGCTTTGGTTTTCAAAGGGAAAGCCCCTGGAAAACGTGTCCTTTTTCGTGCCGACATGGATGCCTTACCCATTCAGGAGAAAAATGAGCTGAGTTATGCTTCAATAAATAACGGCATTGCACATCTTTGCGGACATGATGGGCATAGCAGCATATTGGCAGGTTTTGCGCTATTGCTGAATGAAAAACCACCTGAAAAAGGCGAAGTCATACTCCTTTTCCAACCAGCCGAAGAAACCGGACAAGGAGCCTTGCATGTAATCAAGGATCCACAATTTGAAAGCATAAAACCCGATCTGGCTTTTGCGCTGCATAATTTACCCGGTTTTGAACGACATACTGTTGTTTTACGGGAACAAACTTTTGCGGCTGCTTCGGTGGGGATTAAAATCCATTTTATTGGCCGCACAGCACACGCCTCACAGCCCGAAACAGGCCTCAATCCTGCTACTGCTCTGGCAAAGCTGATGCTGGAACTGGAGCAGCTGAAAAAGAATTGGGAAGCTGAAAAGGTCTTCAAGCTACTTACGATAACCCATGCCCGACTTGGCGATGAAGCTTTTGGAACCTCTCCCGGAGAAGCGTTTTGTTGGGTGACCATCCGCAGTTTTGAAGACGAAACACTGGAAGCCATGCAGCAACAATGCCTTGATTTGGCAGAACAAATCGCCAAAGAATATAAACTCGAATTGCAAAACAGCAGCCACGAGCCTTTTGCTGCTACCGTAAACGATAGCCAGCTAACAATACTAGCCGAAAATGCTGCAAAACAAAATAAGTTCAAAGTTATTAAACTGGAAACATCTTTCAGGTGGTCGGAAGACTTTGGACATTTTGGAAAATTTGGACCTATCACCTTGTTCGGAATTGGCTCGGGCAAAAACCATCCTGCCCTGCACAATCCCGATTATGATTTTCCTGATGAGCTAATCCCGACAGGCATTGCCATGTTTGATGCCATCTGCCGACAAATTACAAACCACTAAAGGCAAAATTGCCAGACCGAAAAGTTTAACTTTGCCAATCATTTTAAGGAAGAAACAATGAAGCGTATTTGTGTTTTTTGCGGCAGCAGCATGGGGTATCAGCGGATTTACCGCGAAGTGGCTGAGGAATTTGCCAAACAAATGGCAGCCAGAAAGATAGATCTTATTTATGGGGGTGCTTCTGTTGGTCTGATGAAAGTGCTCGCCGACACGCTGATGGCTCATGGCGGACATGTTACCGGCATCATGCCCCAGCACCTGATCGACAAAGAAGTGGCTCATAATGGCATTCATCAGATGATAACTGTTAGCAGCCTAGCCGAGCGCAAAACCCGAATGCTCGAAATGGCCGATGCTTTTGTAGCACTTCCGGGTGGTTTTGGAACGCTGGATGAGATCACAGAAGTTCTGACTTTGATGCAGTTACGTCTGAGCGATAAACCGCTTGCCTTACTCAACACCAAAGGCTATTTTGATTACCTGCTTCGTTTCCTGGATCATGGTGTTTCAGAAGGATTTATCCGCGAAGAACATCGGTCGTCACTCATTGTTTCGCTCGAACCAATAGCACTCCTGCAAAAGCTGAACAGCTTCACACCGGTGGAAATGGACAAATGGATCAGCGACCTCAAAACCGAAAGCCATGCAGGATAAAAAAATGATCGTCATCGGCATTACAGGGACGCTGGGAGCAGGCAAAGGAACAATTGTAAATTATCTGGTCAGTAAAAAAGGTTTTGCACATTATTCTGTGAGATCCTTCTTGATTGAACAGATTGAAGCTGCCGGCAAAGAAGTGAATCGCGATACCATGACACAAACTGCCAACGCGCTGCGTGCTGCAAACAGTCCGAGCTTTGTTACAGATCAGCTCTATCTGAAAGCCCTTGAGCAAGGTGCGCCCTGCATCATTGAAAGTATCCGAACACCAGGCGAGATTCAATCGCTACGGGATAAAGGACCCTTTTTTCTGTGGGCTGTGGATGCAGCACCTGAGCTGCGATACGAACGGATTCAAAGCCGAAAATCGGAAACCGATGCCGTTAGTTTTGAAACTTTTTTAAAGAATGAAGCCCGCGAAATGAATGCCAGCGACCCAAACAAGCAAAACCTGAAAGCCTGCATCGAACAGGCTGATGAAGTGTTTACCAATAATGGCGATCTTTCTGCACTATACGAACAGATAGAAAAAGCCCTCCAAAAAATCAATCTATGAGTGATAATCAACCTCCCAAACAAGCTTTGCATCTTCGTCCCAGCTGGGACGAATATTTCCTAAAACTTGCCGATACCGTTGCCAGCAGAGCCACCTGCGATCGTGGCCGCAGTGGCTGTGTGATTGTGAAAGACCGGCAAATCCTCGTTACCGGATATGTGGGATCGCCCCGTGGATTGCCTCATTGCGATGATGTGGGTCACCTGATGAAAAAAGTGATTCATGAAGATGGAAGTGTTACCCAACATTGTGTGCGAACCGTTCATGCCGAACAAAATGCCATCACACAAGCTGCCCGCCGCGGCATTGCCCTCGAAGGAAGCACACTCTATTGCAGGATGACGCCCTGCCGCACCTGCGCCATGTTGATTATCAACTGCGGCATCGAAAGGGTTGTTTGTGAGAGAAAATACCATGCCGGAGCCGAATCAGAAGCCATGTTTAAGGAAGCCGGTGTATCGCTGGAATTCATTCACAACGAAATTCAACAATACGAAAAACAGTAAGACCTAATTCACCAGCAGGCTATCCGAAGCATACAATCCTATAAATGGCAGTTCGCCAGCCTTCACGCTTGCCCTGAACATACCAGCTGTGTTGAAAGGCATACAAATATTTCCATCCTTATCCAGGGCAATAATGCCTCCTCCGGCATCCAGCTGCACCAGCTCATGCATCACCACCTGATCAGCGGCTTCATTCAGGCTTTGTCCGCCGTAAACCATTCGTGAAGCAATATCCTGCGCCACTCCCAGGCGGATGAAATATTCGCCATGACCCGTAGCCGAAACAGCACAGCTGGCGTTATCAGCCCAGGTGCCGGCACCTATCACCGGTGAATCGCCCAACCTGCCCTGATGTTTGAAATGCATCCCGCCGGTTGAAGTTCCAGCTGCCAGATTGCCGGCATTATCCAAAGCAACGGCACCCACAGTGCCGTGTTTCTCGCCAAGCGGAATTTCCCGTTCAAGCATTGTCGCTTTTGTGTCCTCATACTTCTTCCGTTGTTTCGACACCATAAACCAAGAAGGGTCAACAATTTGTAAACCCTGCAAAGCAGCAAACTGCTCTGCGCCTTCTCGCACCAAAAATACATGCAGACTGGCTTCCATCACCTGGCGTGCTGCCAAAATGGGATTTTTAATATTTCTCACGGCACCTACCGCACCGGCATTTTTATCCGAACCCTGCATAATAGAAGCGTCATGCTCAATAAATCCATTGGCATTGAAAACCGCTCCACAACCGGCATTAAAAAGCGGATTATCTTCTAAGATAGTAATTGCAGTGATTACCGCATCCAGACTGGAGCCGCCAGCTTTCAAAATCTCTTCTCCTGCGCTCAAAGCCTCATGTAGTGAATTCCTGTAAAGACTATCCTGTTCCGGACTCATCAGCTCTGCCTTGATCACGCCGGCACCTCCGTGAATAGCCAGGGCATAGGCAGGACGCTCCATCTGTTCAGCAGGTCTTTCACAGGCATTTAAACTCCATATAAACGTAATTGCAATAAGAACACGAAACATTTTCATGAGCTGGGCTTTTAGGGTGATTAGCCATCAAAGATAAATCATTGTGGCAAAACGCATTTCAACTATCAGGGGCGATTCATGATGAGCTTCAGCAAATCGTTAAGATCATACAAATCAAGCAACTGCGCCGAAGTGAGAATGATCACAATGATAATCACCCACTTCACAAATACCACTCCCTTGTTCACGGCCATATGCGAAGCCACATAAGCTCCCACAATGTTTCCGATGGCATGGATAAGCCCAAACTTCCAGTTTACGGCATCATTAAAAACAAATACGCCCAGGGCAAAAATGGTGTAAATCAATACGATTAAAACCTTGATGGCATTGGCACGCACCAGATCAAAACCCACCCCAAGCACCAGTGCAGCAAGTAAAAAATACCCCACGCCCACCTGAAACATCCCGCCATAGATTCCGATACCAAAAAAAATCAGCATTTGCTTCCAGTCCGGCTTGCGGTTCAAAAGGTCAGCGCGTCCGGCAAGAAACTGGGAAGGTTTAAAAAACATGAAGAAAATCATCAGCAACATCACCACAGCAATCGCCTTTTCGAAGGCTTCGCGGTCAATATCCACAGCCAACTGCGCTCCAATCACCGAGCCCAGCACTGCCGGTATGGAAAGGATAAGCCCCTTGCGCCAACTCATTACTTTCTTTTGGTGAAATGCTTGCACCGAAGTGATATTCTGCAATATCACCGCAATTCGATTGGTACCATTGGCGATGTCAATAGGAAGCCCGAGAAGCAGAAAAACAGTAAGGGAAATAATGGTGCCCCCACCCGCAAGCGTGTTGATAAACCCAACAAAAACTCCCGAAACGATCAGTGCTACGATATCAGCCCATTGCATGGTTTTGGATTTTAAGTCGCAAAGGTAGAGAAACCCCGTTAAATTGCTAATCGATTCTATACCACGACAGCCCGCTGTTTTTGTATGCTCGCACAATCACATTTACCACAAATTC
>DJWN01000099.1 GCA_002440975.1 Bacteroidales bacterium UBA6229 | reverse complement strand
TTTATTTTAGTAAAGTAGAATTAGTCATTTTTCATTTTATCTTGCACGACCAAATACTTTTTATGAAAATCATTTTCTGCTATGTAACAGTTTTTCAAATTTTAACATAATGTTCGAACAAGCTAATTGCCGTGATATTAATTTGTAAGAAATCTTCAGACGAAATAAATATGAAGCATTTCCATCAAAAATATTTAAATTTTATACTTCTGCTAAGTATTATACTATTTTCCTGGAATATAGCATGGAGTCAAAATCAATACAAAGATAAAATTAGCTTGCTAATTCTTGATGGTGATACCTATGAAGGGATCAGCAATGTACATATCACAATAAAACAAACCAACAAAGGAGCAGCCACTTATTCAAGCGGACTTGTCAATCTGGAAGTGGTGAACTTTCCGGTGAGATTGCATCTTTCGCATGTTTCGTATATAGAGACAGATATCCTTATTAATCAAAAACCCACTGATACCCTTGTCGTATTTTTGAATCCAAAAACTGTTATGCTGGATGAAATCAGTGTGACTTCAGAATTCAGCCTGAAACAGAAGAATTTTTCAATCATTGATTTCGAGATTTGTGATGAAGCGATCTATGCACTGGGATATGATACGGATGCCCTTCGAAGCTATGAAATAAGGATTTTCAATAATCAATTTGAGCCATTATACGCAATAGCACTCCCCGATTCTATTGTTCCAACAGGCCTGTTCCGGGATTGTATGGATTGCTGTCATTACCTCACTATAAATACTGCAAATCAGATCATTCGATTCGATACGATCTGGGAAATAAGCTATCAATACAGCCTCGACAAATTTCATGAAGTAATGGACGACTGCCTGTTCAAAACCAAAAATCATGTATTCTTCAAACATTTTAGAATGGATAACTTTTCTCAGATGTTATTCGCTATCAACACTAAAACCAAAACCAGGCATTATTTTATTCAAAATGAAGATAGGAACCAATATAAAAAACTGATTGAACAATTAGGTTACGTAACGGCATCTGTTTCAGCCAGAAACAAAGATATAGCCTATAGATTTGAAAAAGAGTTTATGTATAAACCACGTATAAATACTTTAGCTTGTTTTGGTGATACTGTCTTTCATTATAATTTTACTTCAGGCGAAATTGAATATTATACAGAAAATGAATTGGAAAAAATTTTAAATACCAAACTTGATGATCACTTAATAACCTCCATATGGAATGACAAAATTTATACTGACAAGGCCAAAAATAAAGCTTACCTCATTCGCAAAAGGCAATTGTTCGAGATTAATGACCTAACCGGAGAAATTATCCCCCGGATCAAAGTGAAAATGGCTTATAAAACCTTAATTGACAGTGGTTACATCTATTATCTAGTAAAGGTTGAGAACCCATTTGGAGGCTATAAAACGATCATCAGAGAAACAATAAACTGAGGGATTATTAGCCATTCAAATTAACTATAAACCACGGTAGATCACACTATTCCGTTCAGGGTGTCAAGTTTCGATTATTTCCAGGAGTTCAAGTCGAAACTGAAACTATCATGATCATGAAAGCAAATGATGCGTTAAGGTCTTAGAAATTCTTGAGTGAACAAAGATAATTTTAAATTTTAACATGTTATTAACATCTTTTTTATTTTTTTTTTATTCCTTTGGATCGTCATAAATAACTAATCAATAATATCTAAGCTATGAAAAAGTCAATTTTAATTCTTCTATTAGGTAGTATGTTTACCTTACTAGCACCTACAAATGTAAAGGCAGATTCTGTCTTTGAAATAGCAGGTAATTTCCGCTGTGATGAAATTACACCGCAAACATATAGATGTGTTTGTGAGCCACCCTACAACAAACGTTGCATAGCAATTGTTATAAAAGATAATGGTACAATTGCAATAGAGTTTGGAAGTGAAGATCCAAATAATATATCTAAATTTGATGAAAACAATTCAATAAATGCAACAAACGTATTACAAACTAGTTCTGGTACAGTTTCATTTACAGAAGAAAAGTAATACTAGATTTTAAGTAATTAACAATCAATTCTATTTTTAAAAGTTAAAGAAGATGTTTATAATAATTGGTAAACATCTTCTTTTTTATTCGCAAAACTCACACCACATGAAAAAACTTTCAATCCTGATTTTAGTCACAATACTTATTCCCTTGCTGATGAAAAGCCAATACAGGATCATAATAAAAATGAACCCCTTTGAATGTATCAGTTGTTATTCCGGAAATATTGCTGTTGAAAGCTTTGACAGCGCAATTCCAATTGAATTTATTTTTGAGTCATATAGTAAATCAACTGTTGATCGATTTTTGCAAAGAAGCTTTTTGTCCGAGACAGTTGAAATGAAAAAAATTAATGTAACAATATCAGATAGCATTTTTAATGAATATGCAACTACTTCATTTTCTGAAATGTATGTTTTCGAAAATACTGATTTAAAGGATAGATTAGATTTCAAAGATTTCTGGGATTATGAAGGCAATCTTAGATACCTATACTCAAATCACAACCAAAATCTGATAGTACATCAAAATGAAATAAATGAATGTTTCGATATAGCTCTTGATAATGATCTTGATTTTATTTTTCCTAAAATAAGTTTTGGAACAAATCGAGTTGCTGTTCTTGATGAGGTATTAAATATTTGCTATCTTTTTGACCATCATGGTAAAATTCTTCAAAAACTGGACGGTCTTACAATAGTCCCTACTGAAATTATTCCTTTAAATAATCAAATTACTAGCGACACCTCGGCACTTAAAAAAATCGAACAATTAAAAAAAATCGGCTACTTTTCCGTTACTTTAGAAAGTGTTTTTCTTGAAAGAGAAAACTGCTATGTTTCAATGAGCGTGCCCTATATTGCTCAAAAACCAAACTCCGATAGGTTTATTATAAATAAAGCCTTTGCTGTTGCATTACTGGATTCAAACAACAAATTAGAAATCATTTTAACAGAGCACGACCTGCCAGAAAATAAAACATATTCCTTTAAAGGATTTTCAATTAAAGACAACTCAATATCATTACCACGATTTACTTATGATGAGAATTCAGAGGATTTTACATACTCAATATATCAGGTACAAAAAACACATGAAGGCATTAAGCTCATTAGTAATAATTTACTCCAAATAAACCAAACCAATTTTACTACCAAAACCCAATTAAATCTTTCAATAAAGAATGAAATTGCGTTTATTCAACATTCGCCATTTTTTATAAATTATATGCAAAATACTTCCATTAAAATAGATGAATTAACAAATAGAACAACTCAACCCCTTCTCGATAAAAATATTGATGTAAATATGCTTGTTCAAGATTGGGCGATTTCAAATGATGACTCCTTAATTTATATTGTTTACTACGATAAGGAGAAGACTACTTTTAATTTACTGTGTAATTCAATCTCAAGTTCTGTAAAAAATCATATCAGCATGGAAGCTAAACTCCCAATTAATTTAGAAAACTATTTAACCTGTGAGTTTGTAAATACTGAACAGCTGTACGTTTTACTTAAAAACCAGACAATGCAATGCTTTAATCCTAAAGAACTGCTTTACCTCGATGATAAAGATTAAAACTATGGATTTCATGAAAATTGTATTATCAATAGTATCAGGTTAATATTTAAATCATAAATATCAATTCTTTATATAGCCTAAACAATTATCCTAATTGCTATATCAACTTCAAACCACGACTGATCACACTATTCAGTTCAGGGCGTTGCAACTTAATTGTTTCCAAATGTTTGCGTAAATCCTGCTGCAACGGATCATTTTTCTTACGCTGACTAAGCAGTTCCAGCATTTCCATAGGAAGCAACCAATCGTGTGTAAAATGCTCCGAAACCCATTGCCAGATAGCTTCAAGTGATTGCAGATCTTTGTTTTCCTCTCGTAACTCCCTCACACCTCCATAGTGCTTGTGTAATTGCTTTTGAACATCCGTATAATTAATCTTATGTGTTTTTTCTTTGGGTACGGGATATTCCAGTCCAAACGCATCAGGATCGGCAGGTCCGTTATAGGCAGAAATCACCGATTCGCCCACAGCCATATCATACATCCCCCAGGAAGGATCAAAAAGCAACTGATTCTGATAAGTCACCCGGCAATCAGAAAAACTTAACAGTAATAAATTTCCTTCTCTGCGAATGGTTTGACTTAAGACCCCTTTTACCTTTATTCCGGATTCAAATTCAAAAGCACCTGATTCATTCAAAACAATTCCTAATTCGGCCAGATCCTGATCTGTAAGGTAGCGCGGCGGCTTGATGGCGTCTTTGATCCGGCCAATTGGCGAACCAAAACCATCGCTGTGTGTGGCTTTCCCATGCCCGGCCAGCTCCTTTCCTTTGTATGACAAGCTGGTTCCGCCCTGCGACTTCACATACACCGCCTGATTTTGATGCATCAGATAGTCGGTAAAAGTGCCCGAAACCTGCAAGCCAGAGCTGTAAACCAGGGTTGCTGTATTAGCTGATTCAATCGCTTTGAGGATGCCTTCGATGCCACCTTTTCGCAATGCCATACGACTTGCAAACTCGTCCAGCACTTTGGTGAGTTGAGCAAAATCAGGGGTCACAAATAACTGCGGCTGCGGTTTAGTAATATCGAAATTATAGTAAACGGCATCAATGGTGTAGGGCAATTTTTTCACCTTATCGCTCATGGCGCCGGCACTCTCACCAATAGATGAGAGCAGTCCTGCACCATAAATTTTAGGATCATCCAGCGAACCAACCAAACCATATTCAACCGTCCACCAATGCAGGTTTCGGATGAGTGCCATTTCGGAAGGCAGGCCAAGTTCGGCTTCTTTCTTTTCCAGATCGCGCTCGGCAGCTTCTATCTCGGCAAGCGGGGTGTGTGGATCAGCTTTCAGGATGGAAAGGTGACGAATAGCTTCGTAAAGGGCAAAATCAGCCGCTGAAGAAAAGGCTTTCGAACCAATCTCACCAAAATACCTGAGGTATTCGGCATATTCAGGGTCGCTGATGATGGGCGCATGTCCGGCAGCTTCGTGAATGATGTCCGGTGCAGGTGTGTATTCAATCTGATCAAAGGGACGGATGTCGGCAGCAATCACCAGCACATTATACGCCTGAAACTCCATGAATGCAGCGGGAGGAATAAACCCATCCACTGTTACGGCGGCCCAGCCTATCCTGGCCAGGATTTTATTCATGGTATCAATATCCGGTATTTGCTCAATGCTGATGCCGGTTTTGCGTAAGCCTTCCAAATAAGCCTGATGGGCTTTCTCTTTCAGAAAATCAACATTTTGTCGCATCACAAAACGCCACACGGCATGATCTTGCCAGGTGTAAGAGTTGTATGGCTGATCAATGATCAATTGATAAAGGTGTTTAGGTAAACGGGCTAATACTGGATTGTTAGTCATGGTATCTAATTTAGAATGATTTTAGATAAGCCAAAAATAAGTAAAAGGAATTACATGATTGCAATCGGTTGCAAACAGCCCTGATAATTTTTCTTAAGAAAACTTAAAGTTCAATCATTGACATTATTAAAGCTTTTTCAAAATCCTATTGCAGAAAAGGTTTAAATTTGTTTTCAGAAATTGGTTAAGTAAATGATCGTTCATTAAAAAATAAAGATGTCTGACATAAAACTAAAAAAATTTACCATCAAGGGCTATAAAAGTATCCAGGCAATTGATAGTTTTGAGCCACGTCCAATAAACATTCTGATTGGTCCTAACGGCGCAGGTAAAAGTAATTACATTTCATTTTTTAAGTTTTTGAGTTGGATGCTAAACTCAGATGGAAAACTTCA
Source organism: Bacteroidales bacterium UBA6229 (assembly GCA_002440975.1). GTDB lineage: Bacteria > Bacteroidota > Bacteroidia > Bacteroidales > F082 > UBA5536. The sequence goes on along the minus strand of DJWN01000099.1, from coordinate 19,181 downwards.
GGAGTATGTTGCTTATTTAGGTGGAGCTAATGACATATTATTTGATGGAGCTGATGTAACAAAAAGTATTGATGCACATTTAGAAATTCAAACGTCATCCGGCATAAATGAATACCTGTTTAGTTTGATGTTTGCCAAACCTGATAAACTTGTATTTAAGGAGGAAAAATATCGATTTTCAGCTAATACAAAACAAGGAGAAGCCCGCTGGAGCTCTTGTGGAGTAGGTCATGAGGAGGCAAACTTACCACAAGTTTCCAATTCTACAGCAACCACAATTCTGAATCTTTTACGAAAACTGATTGTTTATCAATTTCATAATACAAGTGATACTGCACCAATGCGGTTAAAATGGTCTGCTTCTGATGGAAGATGGTTAAAACAAAATGGGGAAAATTTAGCAAGTTTTCTTTTCCGTTTACAGAATGAAGAAAAACTATATTATTTGCGTATTGTTAAATATATTCGTTTGGTTTTGCCGTTTTTTGATGATTTTGAATTATATGATGAATTTGGACAAATTCTTCTAAGATGGAAAGAAAAAGGGACAAATAAAGTTTTTAATGCCGGACAGGCCTCAGACGGAATGTTACGGACTATTGCATTAATTAGTTTACTGGCTCAGAATCCTAAAGATTTACCTACAGTTCTTTTCCTGGATGAACCTGAATTAGGGTTGCATCCAAGTGCAATTGATGCAGTTTCTGGTTTGATAAAGGCGGCCTCATCAAATTGCCAGGTATTTATTGCAACACAGTCTATTAGCCTGGTGAATAACTTTGAACTTGACGATTTGGTCGTAATTGACAGAAAGAAAAGAAGTTCTGAATATAAGTGTCCTGATAGTGAAAATTTACAGGCATACCTTGAAGAATTTTCTACCGGTCAGATTTGGGAAAAAAATATCATAGGAGGCCGTCCGTGAAATATATAAATATAATTGTGGAAGGCAACTCCGAGGAAGCATTTGTTAACGATGTTTTAGTAAATCATTTTTCTTCACTTAACATTTTTGTTTCTACACGAAAAATTAAAACGGGATGGGACAAACTTAATAAAAAACCAGCAAAAGGGGGATTGCTGAAATATATTAAATTTCGAAATGATGTGTTACGTTGGATTGAAGCGGACAGGGATCAACCTCAATTTTGGTACACCAGCATGATTGATTTGTATGCATTCCCTAAAGATGATTTGAGTCCCTACAAAGAGAATATTCAATCAATTGGCGACCCATATCAAAAAATCATCAAACTGGAAAAAGCAATTGCACGGGATATAAATCACCCTAGATTTATCCCGTATGTTCAGTTACATGAGTTTGAAGCTTTTGTTTTAGTTAATCCAGACAAACTGATTACAATGTATCCAGACGGAATAACTGGAATAAATCGTTTAAAAAGGGAGATAGAAAATATGAGGCCAGAAGAAATAGACGAATCTCCGGTGACTGCGCCTTCAAAAAGAATTATTAAGCACCTCCCTGATTATGAAGGACAAAAAGCACAGGTAGGGCCGTTAGTAGCCGAAGAAATTGGTTTAACAGCATTACGTTTAAAATGTCCTCATTTTAATGATTGGATAACAAAGCTTGAAAATACAACTTAAAGTTCAATCATTACCAATATTACCAAGCATCGGAACAAAGCGAAAAGCACCATGCTGTTCCCTTATTGTTTCAGTATTTTCTTGCTTGATGATCCGCAACATATCTTGTTGGTCGCCAACACCCAATGGGATCACCATAATCCCACCCGGCTTAAGCTGATCAAGCAAAGCTTGTGGAATTTCGGGGGCTGCTGCCGTAATCAAAATCCTGTCGAATGGTGCATAGGCTGGTAAGCCATCATTGCCATCTCCCAAAAACAAATTAAGCTTATAAGGCAGGTGTTGTTGCACAAAGGCTTTGGTTTTTATAAAAAGTTTTCGCTGCCTTTCGATACTATAAACCTTGGCCCCCATCTCGGCAAGCACACTGGCCTGATAAGCCGAACCGGTGCCGATTTCGAGAACTTTAAGGCCTTTTTTGACCCTTAAAAGTTGCGTTTGAAAAGCGACGGTATAGGGCTGCGAAATGGTTTGCCCCGATCCAATCGGAAAGGGCTTGTCCTGATAAGCAAATTCCAAAAAGGAAGAATCCAAAAAGATATGTCTTGGTATCTTATCCATAGCACGCAGCACTGCCTCATCAGTGATCTGCTTTTGTCGTAAGCTTTCAATCAGTTGTTTTCTCAGCCCTTTATGTCGGTAGGTATCCTGCATAATATTTCATCAGCAATTTAGAGTGAATCTAAGGTTGAACAGGCGAAATTAGCAATAAGCACTCGACAAAAAAAGTTACTTTTGCGCAAAAGTATCGCTTATGTTGAAAATAGGGGTTATGGGAGCTGGCCATTTAGGCAAAATACATTTAAAATGTATCCAACAAATACCTGAATATGAACTGATAGGGTTTTACGATTCGGATGTTGCCAACGCACAAAAGGTGGCAAAAGATTTTAATCTGAAAGCCTTCGATTCTATCGAAGCCCTGATTGAGGCCACCGAAGTAGTTGATATCGTTACCCCCACCGTATCGCATTTCAGCTGTGCTGCCCAATCCTTGAAAAAATCGCGGCATGTCTTTATCGAAAAGCCTGTTGTGGCCACCCCGGCAGAAGCCAACGAACTGGTCGCGCTGGCTCGTCAGGCACAGGTAAAGGTGCAGGTAGGTCATGTTGAACGCTTCAACCCTGCTTTTCTTGCAGTTCAAAACAGCCTCAACAACCCCTTGTTTATTGAGGCGCATCGCCTGGCACAATTCAATCCCAGAGGAACGGATGTGCCGGTGATTCTGGATTTGATGGTACACGATATCGATATCGTTTTGAGCTCGATCCGTTCAAAAGTGAAAAGCATCAGTGCCAGTGGCGTAGCAGTTGTAAGTGACACTCCTGATATCACCAATGCTCGTATTACCTTCGAAAATGGTGCGGTGGCGAATCTGACGGCCAGCCGTATCTCGCTCAAAAACATGCGTAAGGCACGCTTTTTTCAGAAAGATGCCTATATCACCGTTGATTTTCTAGAAAAGCAGAGCGAGATTGTTCGCATGAAAAGTATAAGCAAAGAACCTGATGACCCCATGGCTATGGTGATTGATCTGGGCGAAGGCAAGGGTTCGAAACAAATTTCGTTTGAGAAACCTGAAATTGGTCCGGTGAATGCCATAAAAATGGAACTGGAAAAGTTTTACGAAGCCATCATAAACGACCAAATACCTGCTGTAAGTATCGAAGACGGAGTGGAAGTGCTCAGGCTGGCATATCAAATACTGGATGAGGTGAATAAAAACGTCAGTCAGATCAAATAATTGTTGCAATCGTGTGCAATAAGGCAGTCAGGCAATTCGTTAAGATGTCGAATAAGGTGAACCAAAATTTTATGCAGGGGATTTTACGCAGCACAGTATATTTGATAGTATTGACAGGATTAGGATTAGTTTCGTGCAACAAGTTCGAAGGAGATCAAACCGTTCCGGCCTATCTGCGTGTTGATACGGTGAAACTGGAAACTGATTATTTCTCGCAGGGAAGCAACACACATAATATCACTGATGTTTGGGTTTATGTAAACGATCAGCTTGTAGGAGCTTTTGAGTTGCCGGCTGTTATTCCTGTTTTGGCCCGAGGCAAACAAAAGCTGGAGATCAGGCCTGGCATCAAACTCAACGGCATAGGCAGCACCCGGGCACCCTACCCCTTCTATCAGCCTTATCTTATAAACGATTTCAACTTTGTGGAAGACAGCGTTAGAAAGGTTAATCCAATGACTTCCTACTACAGCACAGCAAAATTTGCCTGGATCGAAGATTTTGAAAATGCCAGTATTTCGCTCGAAAAGACAAGCCAAAGTGATACGGCGATCTACAAAACAAGCCCGATCAATAATCCTGAAGCCTGGCTCTCCGAACACTCGTCCTACTCTGGCGAAATCAATCTGGACGAACAAAGAAAACGGTTTAAAATAGCTTCATTCAATGCATTTATCCTTCCGGGTAGTGGCAGTCCTGTGTTACTCGAGCTTGACTACAAATGCACCCATTCTTTTGGGGTAGGATTATTTGCCGAAATGAATGGTACAATTGTTGATTTACCACTAGTTGTTGTGAACAAAAGCGAAAACTGGAACAAGATCTACATCAACATCGGCCCGAATATCAGTGCTTATTCCAATGCCTCCAATTTTAAAGTTTATTTCGAATCCAGTATCTCCGAAGGTTCAGCAAGGTTTTACCTGGATAACATTAAATTAATCTATCGAAATAATTCCTGATGAATAGAAAATTACAAGTCACAAAATATTTAATCCTCGACTGGCTGGCAGCAGTATTGGCCTGGGCATTATTCTATTTTTTCAGGAAACAGTCCGAGGATCCAAGCTTTCATGAATATTTTGAGGTAATCTTTGATGATCCCAATTTTTGGTATGGCATCATCTTCATTCCGATGGGCTGGCTGTTTCTGTACACCATTATGGGTACGTATCGCCATATCTACCGCAAATCCAGGTTAAAGGAGTTAGGTCAGACATTCATCATTACCCTGATTGGTGTTACAGTGATCTTTTTTGTGGCCATACTGGACGATGTGATTATAACTTATAAATCTTATTATCAATCATTTTCAGTACTTTTCGTTCTGCATTTTCTGTTTACTTATGCAGGTCGGCTTACGCTTACTTTTGTTACGGTACGAAAGATTCACCGCAAAGAAATTGGCTTCAACACGGTGATAGTCGGGAGCAATGGAAATGCCCTGGCGATATATAAAGAGATAGAAAATCAGGAGCGGTCGGCAGGTAATATTTTTGTGGGTTTTGTTAGTGTTTACGACAAAGATGATTATAAGATCGGGGAATATTTGCCACGGCTTGGCTCTTACAAAGACATCAAAAAAATTGTTGAGTCGCATCAGGTGGAAGAAGTGATTATCGCCATCGAACGCTCCGAAACAGACACCATCGACAATATCATTGCTTTGCTGGAAGACACACCGGCTGTGATCAAGATTATCCCGATCATGCAGGATATACTGTTTGGATCGGTCAAGCTTTCCGGTATCTGGCATGCTCCGCTCATTCAGATTTCACCCGATTTGATGCCGGCCTGGCAGCAATCTGTGAAAAGGCTGATTGATGTGGTGGTTTCCATTATTGCCATGATTTTGCTGATTCCGCTTTATGTTATTACGGCTCTTGGAGTGATCCTGTCTTCCAGAGGTCCGATACTCTATTCACAGGAACGTATCGGCCTGAGAGGAAGGCCATTTAAAATGCACAAATTCAGAAGTATGTATTCTGATGCTGAAAAAACCGGACCACAATTATCAAGCGAAGATGACCCACGTATTACTCCCTTCGGTAAATTCATCCGAAAGGTGAGACTGGATGAAATACCTCAGTTTTATACGGTTCTGAAGGGTGATATGTCTTTAGTAGGGCCACGTCCCGAGCGTCAGTACTATATTGATCAAATTGTGAAACGTGCACCGCATTATCGTTTACTTTTAAAAGTGAAGCCAGGAATAACAAGCTGGGGTCAGGTAAAATACGGTTATGCCTCCAATGTGGATGAAATGATCGAACGACTGAAATACGACATACTTTATATTGAAAACATGAGCCTGGCAATGGATGTTAAGATATTGATTTACACCGTTTTGATTGTGCTTCAGGGACGCGGAAAGTAATCAGAGCTGCCCACGCTCAATCAGCGTAACAATGGTTTCAATTAATTCATCTTCTCCTTCCGGGTCGTAGTCCGATTTTAAATTATATCCCCATATCCTGGCAAAACCCTGATAAAAAAAGGCTGTGAAACCACCCCGCAATTCTTTCACCAGATCATATGAGGTATCTCCGGTTTCGCGGTCAATAAGTTTTAAAAGAATCTTGCCTTGCGTAAAGGTGAGGTTACGCAGATCGCCACCAAACTCTTCATTAAGCTCCTTTTCGGCCTTACGCATGATACGTCTTCGTTCGCGATCGTTTTTGGCATTTACAAGTTGCTTGTCGTACTCTTGCAATTTGATGCCAGCCAGTTTGGCGTATGGATAAGCTTTTTTTACATGGTAAATCAGGCGTTCAACTTTTCTGATGTCTCTGCGGCTGTCGAACAAACGCATGGCATGCACATTAACCTCCGGAAGCGTCATAATGAGCGTTGTATCGCCATGCTCTATCTTGGCTAATACCACCAACGTATCAGTGAGATCCGTTGTATCAGCAATTGGCTGCGACCACACTGATGCCTGAACCAGCATAACAAAAAGTAATGAAATGAAAGAAACACGCATCATGCTGCGCTTTAGAGCAAGTTCTGTGCCAAAACTATAGCGTTTCAGGCAACTTTTAATTTGGATAATCCGGCCTTGTTAAATTTCTTCTCGGCGTATTCTCTGTTTACAACCAGTTTCCTCACCGATTTCTTCGAAGGCAGCTCAAACATGTCATCTGTAAGGATTGCTTCAAGGATCGATCGCAATCCACGGGCACCTAACTTAAATTCAATGGATTTTTCGACCACAAAATCAAGCACCTCAGTTTCTATGGTCAGCTGAATGCCATCCATCTCAAATAACTTGGCAAACTGCTTGATGAGTGCATTTTTCGGATCGGTCAAAATCCGTTTGAGGGTCTCTGCATCCAAAGGATTGAGGTAGGTTAAAATTGGCAAACGACCAACTATTTCAGGGATCAGCCCAAACTTTTTAAGATCGGCGGGCGAAACGTACTGCAAGAGATTCTGTTTGTCCACCTGAATCTTCTTGTCGCTTCCATAACCAATCACATTGGTTCGGGTTCTGGCAGCGATAATCCGTTCAATCCCATCAAAGGCTCCTCCGGCAACAAAAAGGATGTTACTTGTGTTCACCTGAATCATCTTTTGCTCAGGATGTTTGCGCCCACCCTGAGGCGGCACATTCACAATCGTGCCTTCGAGCAGCTTGAGCAGGGCCTGCTGCACACCCTCGCCCGAGACGTCACGGGTGATTGAGGGATTGTCCGACTTGCGCGAAATCTTGTCGATCTCGNNGCCTGCTGCACACCCTCGCCCGACACATCGCGTGTAATACTGGGATTATCACTTTTGCGGGCAATCTTATCCAGCTCATCGATAAAAACTATCCCTTTCTCGGCAGCAGCCACATCAAAGTCGGCAGCCTGTAAAAGTCGCGAAAGTATGCTTTCCACATCCTCGCCCACATAGCCTGCTTCGGTGAGTACGGTAGCATCTGCAATGGCAAAAGGAACATGCAACATACGGGCAATTGTACGTGCCAGCAAAGTTTTGCCGGTTCCGGTTTCGCCAACTAGGATGATGTTTGACTTTTCTATCTCCACATCATCTTTTGTAACAGGCTGTCCTATCCTTTTGTAATGGTTATAAACAGCAACGGCAAGCACTCTTTTGGCTTCGTCCTGGCCGATGACGTATTGGTCGAGAAAATTTTTGATCTCAAGTGGTTTGAGCACCTTAAAATCAGGGATATTATGGTGACTTACAGCATGTTGTAGTTCTTCCTTAAGTATTAGTTGAGCCTGTTCGATACATTGATCGCAGATATGTGCTTCCATGCCTGAAATCAATAGTGCGGTCTCTTTCCTGGGTTTACCACAAAATGAACAATAATCACCTTTTTTCGCCATGACCTTACGCTTTGTTTTTTATCAGAACTTCGTCAATCATGCCATAATCCCTGGCTTCTTCTGCTGTCATCCAGTAGTCGCGATCAGAATCTTTCCAGATCTTCTTATAATTTTGACCACTATGCTTGGCAATGATTTCGTAAAGTTCTTTTTTGAGTTTCTGTATCTCGCGGGCAGTAATTTCGATATCAGAAGCCTGACCTTGTGCGCCTCCCATGGGCTGGTGGATAAGCACTCTGGAATGCTTCAATGCAGTACGTTTTCCCGGTGCTCCGGCACAAAGCAAAACAGCACCCATCGAAGCCGCCATTCCGGTGCAAATGGTTGCTACATCGGGATTGATATACTGCATGGTATCATAAATGCCCAGTCCCGCATAAACTGATCCGCCAGGTGTGTTCAGGTAAATCTGGATATCACGTTTTGAATCGACCGATTCGAGAAAAAGCAATTGAGCCTGTATGATATTGGCCACATAATCATCCACCGGAACACCCAAAAAAATGATGCGATCCATCATCAGTCGCGAAAAAACATCCATCGTTGCAATATTGAGTTGACGCTCTTCGATGATGGTAGGCGAAATATAATTTTGTATTGTTGAAGTATATTTTTCCAATCCGAGACTATTGATACCCAGATGTTTGGTGGCATACTTTTGAAATTCGTTATTCATCTGATGTTTCTTTTTTGTTGTTATTCTCTTCGTTAACTTTGGTTACAAAATCAGTGTAAGTCATCGTTTCTTCCTGCAAGGTCATTTGCTCTTTGAGGTAGGCAGCCAGTTTTTGTTCAAATAATTCATTGTGCAGCCGTTGATGTTCCTCTTTATTTTTGAGCAGACTATCCACCACGCTATCCATTCTTTTTCTCATCTCCTCGTCCAAATTACTCATTCCCAGGTTAGCAAAAAGATACGACTTCATGCGTTCGCGAACCTCCGCCTCTTTCACTTTCAGGTTTTCGTTTTTCTTAAGCAATTCAGCCTCAATAATTTGCCATTTGATGCTATTGGCATACTTAGTACCATATTCAGCTTCAACGGTTTCCTGATTAAGCTTGCCTTCTGAATTGTAAACCAGCCAACGTTTCAGAAAATCATCCGGTAGCGGGGCATCAAAGGTTTCGATTAATTGATCCACTGCTTTGGTAAAGAAATAACGATCCGATTCGCTCTCGTATTGTTTTTCAATTTCCTGTTTTATCTTTTCACGAAAAGCCTGTTCGTCTTTAATTTCTGCTCCCGGAAAAATCTTCTCAAACAAGTCTTCGTTCAGCTCAGCCTTTTCTTCATGAATAACTTCATCAATTATCATGTTGAAATCAGCTGTGGCGATATGCTGTTGATCTTCTTTTAGCTCCAGAATTTTTGCTGCTGCCTCATCGCTTTCGAGGGCTTTTGCGAAGTTAAAGATAAATTCGGCTCCTACTTCCTTGCCAATCAGCTGCTCACGTGCTTCTGCCGACTTGATCTGATCCATATGAAAGGTAAGCTCCTTGCCAAAACCATCTTCAATTTCTTCTCCTTTGTCGTCTGCTTCCGACAGCACAACGCTTACGCGATCGTCGGCACCAATAGTATCGGGCTGAGTGATAATAGGATTACCTTCTAAAATATTATCGATGGCTTTTTGGACATCCTCAGCTGCCGCCTCAATGCGAATATAATTTACTACTTTTTCCTGGAGGTTCAATTCAAATGCAGGCATCAGGGCAAGCTCAAAGTCAAAGTTGAATTGTTCTCGCTGATCAGCCTCATCAAAGGCTTCCGTACCAGTCAAAGGCATGGGGTATCCCAATATGGCCAGCTTCTGCTCTACGATATAATTGTTGAGATTTTCTGAAACCAATTGATTCACTTTATCTGCCAAAATAGCCTTGCCATACATCTTTTTCACGAGCCCAAAAGGCACCTTTCCTGGCCTGAAACCAGGCATGGAAGCTTTTCGCTGATAGGATTTCAATGAATCATTGACTTCTTTTTCATAATCATTCTTGTCGATACTGATCTGGATTTTTGCCGTTAAGTCGGTCAGTGCTTCCTGTGCAATATTCATAAGGTTCGGATTAAATTATGGCTTTTTAAAAAAATTTGACCAATCAACATAACTGGTAAGCCTGCGGTTAAACATAAACAAGCACGAAAACCCTCACCCAAAGCACCTCAAAACTACTGCTTGCTTTAATATTAAGTCCGGGTAATCCAGGTTTTCGCTACTAATCTTTTTATGTGCGGATGAAGGGACTCGAACCCCCACGCCTTTCGGCACCAGATCCTAAGTCTGGCGCGGCTACCAATTACGCCACATCCGCATGGTACGCTTTTGCTTCTTTTTTGCGGCTGCAAATATACGATACTTTTTTCAGACTGCACCGAGATAGCTGTCAATCACATTTTTTTTCTGCTTATCAGCAGCCAAAGCAAAGCCTGTAAACTAAAATAGGTAATTTTGCGTTCTAGGATTGCAAATAAGGATTACTTGATGTTACAATATTTTCAGGCTTTCACAAAGGTGAAGCTCACTTTAGTCGTATTACTTTTTTTATCCATAAAGATAATTGCTCAGGAATCTCCTGGAATTACACAGGGAAATTTTGGAGGTTCGGCAATGGCACGGATTAATCCCGCCAATATGCTGCAAAGCAAGCTATACCTTGATGTTCATCTGGTGAGTGTGGGTGCTTTTGGTCAAAATAATTTTGCTTATATCCCACACCGCGATTTTAATTTATATCCACTGGTCAAAAATGAGGAACAGCTGCCAACTTACCCATTGACAGATGGTAATTTTATGTATTACGACAATACACGAAATAAATCCGGAAGTGCCATAACCAATAATTATGGGCTGGCAGGCTTTTTGCAAACCGGCAATCATGCTTTTGCCTTTCATACCGCTGCAAGGGCTTACAATAGCTTCGACCGGATACCCTACGAAATACCTGTACTTGGAGTGCAATCGCTGGGCTACATTCCTTTGCAAAACATTCGTTTTGAAGATCACGATTTTGATGTGGCTTCCATGGCCTGGGGCGAGATAGGACTGAGCTATGCCTATGCCTTTTCAAAATATTCGAACAGGCATTGGGCAGCCGGAATCACCGCAAAGTACCTGCTAGGTTATGGAGGAGCTTTTGCCAGTATAGACAAGCTGGATTATATGGTTTTGGACAGAAAAACAATAAACATTTTCGACCTCAGTGCCGACTTCGGTTTTGCCCTGCCTGTTGATTACAACACCAACGACTTCCCGGATGGCGGCTCAACCTTTAAAGGCCGTGGCATAGGTTTTGATTTAGGCTTAACCTACACCATAAAAAAAGAAGGCTATCAAAAATTTAACAACCAGCGAATCTGCGAACAAAGCTACAAAGACTATTTCTGGCGCTTTGGAATCTCGATACTTGATTTGGGTGTAGTAAGCTTTAAGAACAGTGCCCAGCTCCATCATTTCCGTGAGGTGAACACCGTTTGGGAAAATATGGATGAACTTGGATTTTCCAACCTGAACGACCTGATGGATACACTGAGTTTTCAGCTTATGGGAGATGCAGGGGCCTCCTATGCCGGAGATAAGTTCAGCATCGGGCTGCCCACAGCACTTAGCATTCAGGTTGACTATCACTACAATAAAAACTGGTACCTCAACGCCATGATGATTCACCCGTTAAAAATTTCGAAATACAGCGTACGCCGGCCGGCTCAGATTGCACTGACACCCCGCTACGAGACCGATTGGTTCGACTTTATGCTGCCCCTGAGCCTGTATGAATATCACATCCCCAGAATTGGTGCTGCTGTGCGATTGGGATTCTTTACAATTGGCACCGAACGACTGGGAACCCTCTTTGGTGTTTCCGATCTTAACGGTCTGGATATTTATGCCAGTATTAAATTCAACTTCAGAAAAGGTGTTTGTATGGGCAACAGAGATACGGGTGCCTGCTACAATGCCGACAACTACAAGCCGCGTAAAAATAAATTTCTGGGAATTTTTTGATCAGAGCTTTTTCACATCCAGTGCCTCACGCAAGGCATTGCCAACCAGCATAAAAGCCAAAACCAAAAGCATGATGGCAATGCCAGGCAAAATAGCAAGGTAAGCTGCATCCAGAATGATAAAAGCATAATTTTCTTTGATCATGCTGCCCCACGAAGGTGTGGGAGGCTGCACACCCAGGCCTAAAAAACTCAATCCGGCTTCTATCAGGATGGCAGAGGCGAAGTTTGCTGCCGATATCACAATCACCGGGCTGATTACATTAGGCAGGATATGCCGGATGATAATCCGTATATTACTAAAGCCTAAGGCCCTTGCAGCATCAACAAAATACGACTCACGTACACTCAAAATTTGTCCCCGCACCACACGCGTCACCTCAACCCACATGGTGAGGCCAACGGCAACAAACACCTGCCAGAATCCTTTTCCGAGTGCAAAGGTAATGGCAATAACCATCAGCAAAGTTGGCAAAGACCACACCACATTGACCAGCCACATCACAAAATCATCCGTTTTACCACCAAAGAAACCACCCAAACTTCCGAGTGTGATCCCAACAACAAGGCTGATCAATACCGCAATAAAACCAACCGACAAGCTTATGCGTGCCCCAAGTACAAGCCTGCTTAACATATCACGCCCAAATTGATCCGTACCCAGCAGAAATCGTTTTTTAACAACATAATGTTTTCTTAAGGATTCAACTGCGTCATCCTGAGGCTGCGCTGCCAACCTGAACTGACTTAAAGGGTAAGCAAGGGTCAATTGGTCAATTCCCTCAGGATCAAACAGTTTAAGGTAAACGCTGTCCTGTTGTACCCAAAGTGAATCGAAGGGAATGTAAAAGGCGGTATCCGGCCGTCCTGATAGTAAAGTCGCAAACAAAGATTTCTTTCTGGCAGGCATTTCTTTGGATACAAGCAGAAAATCCGCTTCAAATCCGGGTTTTTGTGTGGTGATCTCCAGAATTTGTCTGTTGGCATGAGTGCTCCTGTCCGGAATCAACCAATAAGCAAACAAGGCAATTGCAGCCATAAAAAGGATCAGCCACAAAGCAAAATAACCAGCCTTGTGTTTCTTAAATCTTTTCCAGGTGATTCTGGCAGGTGATTCGATAGCAGATACCCTTTTTATTGTAAACATTCGTTTGGCTTTGAAGCACAAATGTAAGAGAATTACGGCTTCGGTTTACTGTTGCACACTTAGGTAATCCCAGCTTCAAAATATTACACCCATTAGATCACAGAAAATACCTGAATTTTTCATGATCCATATTTTATTTTTGAAAATGATTGTATATTTGCAGCCTCAAAATGGTGGTCGTAGCTCAGTTGGTTAGAGCATCAGATTGTGGTTCTGAGGGTCGCGGGTTCGAATCCCGTCTTCCACCCCAAAAGTGATAATCCAAAAAGGTTGTCACTTTTTTTGTTGGCTAACACAAATCGGAGCAAGCTATTTATTATTGATGATCAATGCTCCTATCACTCCCGGAACCCAGCCGGCCAGGGTAAGCAAAATAACTATCACCACACTCCCGCATCCCTTGTCAATGACAGCCAGCGGCGGAAAAAGGATACATAACAACACTCTCCAGATCGACATTTCAAATGTATTTTAAAAATAATTCTTTTTCACTTGCCGGAAATTCATGTCGGCTGCTTTCACTGATCGAAGGATTATGTCCGGCTTTGGCAACAAAAATAATCTTTTTGGGAATATGGATTTCTGCCAAAGATTATAAATCTACCTTCTGGTTTTTAGGTCAGTGGCTGGCTATGTTATTAGTTTATAATCGATCTTTTCTAATCTATGTCGGTAAATAATACTAATAACCCAAATGATAACCAGCACCATCAATAAGACAACTTTTTGCGGATCCAAGTCTGTGAAAAAGTTATTCAGCGAATGAAATGCTGCAACTGCCAATAATGAATTTGTTTTGTCGGCCACCAAACCGATTCCCCAACTCCCAAACAATAAGATGAAAAAGAAAATAACATTAGACTGATTCAGCTCAAAATTCAAATGCCAGACAAACCATAAAACAGTTATGATCAATAGGCTGATAAACCGGGGTAAGGGTGCTAATAATTGCTGCAAAAAGCCACGCCAGCCAATTTCTTCCAACATGCCATAGATTAAGACCGTAAAAACTGCAATGACCGGAAAGGTTCCCTTGGTAACCCACGCCACAAGGCCAATTAACAATGCAGGCAACAACCAATAAACTGACAAGGGAACAAGCAGGTTTTTAAAATTGCCGTTTAAACTCATTTTCATCTTTATACGAAACAATTTGAGGGCAATAAAAGCACCCAGAGCAGGTCCAGCACCCTGCAGAATTATTACAACAAAGCTATTGGAAACTCCCGACAACAACTCTGTTTTGTTGGTTAAATACCTAATTAACAATGCAATTGCGTAGAATAACGCTATAGCAGAGATCATTTTTCTTCTGTCAATGTTATGTTCCATCTCTTTACTTATTGTTCTCGCTCCAGATCAAGAAAGACACTTAAATTCTCAATCAATTGCTTTTGTTCAGCGTCGAAACTCTCCAGATGATTCTTAAAATTTAAAACCTGCAGTAGAAAAAATCACGATACTAAGCTGCTTGAGATACTCTTTTATATTCATCTTATTAGATTTTGTTTATGCTATTATTTTCGAAAATTCCAATTTATCAAAGGTAACGACCTCTTTTCATTTTTGTTCCAGAGCCCGATTTGAAATCCTTTTAATTGTATTGAATTATTCACTATTCCAATTTGAATTCCATTGGTGGAAGCTGCATTGTTGACAAACCCAATTGACACGCCATTGATTTGTTTGTAAATACTCCAAAGAAGGTTAAATGAAAGGCCATTCATTTTATTTCCCATGCTCATCCACAACGAAACGGACACTCCATTCACCTGATCAGTAAAGGTTCCTAAGGGTGCCATCAAAAGTCCATTATGAATTGCTCTTGGAGGCAGTGTATCCGGGGAGCTCAACGAATCACTGATTTCATTCGGGAAGAGATTTGTCAAGCTGATTTTATGGAGATAAAAAGTCATGAAAAATCCCTGTCCCGGAACTTGCAGATTCAATCCGTGTGAGTATTTGGTATAAGGTCTGTTACAAATTGCTTCGGAACCAACGGGGCCTATGGCTATTCCATAAATATTTTTTGAGGCCGATGGAATTATCCCAATACCAAAACGGTTTTTTGTCTTTTTATCAAAAGCCGTTGTGTCACTCTGTGAAAATGAAACAGTCGCAGAAAAAAATAACAAGCCTATGAGTAGTGATCGTTTCATTCTGTCAGTGTTGCCTGTATCGATTACCCGTATGCCAATACAGCTATAGCCAAAAGCCGATTTCAATCTTTAGTTTTCTCACTTTTTAACCCTGCTAAATTAGGAAATAATATGTTCGAATTGCACCTGATTTTTGGGAAGGAACAGCCATGTATATACACACTATCGGATTCTATGAACTTACTTTTCGGTTGAGTAAAAAGATAATCAAAAGCAGAACTTCTGGTTTTGCGCTTCTCACGCTATTGCTCATGTACAATGATAAACCGCAAACGTATTTTACCTTCAAAATTAACAGGACAACACTGGCTTGCGCTTAAGTTTAAACCACATTTAATAGCTCTTTGACCTTTATTCAGCCAACCAATTTAATGCCTCTTGTGTTATTCCGTTATACCAATCTACTTCATTATCTGATAAATACGCTAGTTCATTTGAACGTTCGAAGAATCGCTGAACGTGCCTTGGTTCTGGAAAGTAATTAGCGTTATAAGAATCCTCAACCATTTTAATGAAAACACTCAAAGGCAATGGAACTATTGTCGAAGTTCCACCATAATATTGAATGCTCATTTTGTGCAATGCGTAAAAATGAGCCTTACAAGCGTCATTTATACTGGGCGCAATGAATAAACAGTATGCTGGTTTTTCAGTTTCTCTTTTGTAATGTGCAAGGTGTCTTGTTACTGATTCTCCTTCTTTTTCATATTGTCTTTGACCGGTCTGCATAGTTACTTCAACTGTTAAGCCAAAGTCGCCATAATCGCAAACAATGTCGGCCATATTGCCCTGGGCTGTTGACATTGGATTTCCAAAGTCGTCAAACTTCAAATTTGCTTTAATCACGCCACCATCCAACATTGTCATTGCACGCCAAGTGTTCCACTCCAACATAAGTGGCGTGTCATAAAGTGAATTATCAAGCACTTGGTCGAATGTGGTAGCTATTTCTTCAAACTTTCGGTAGTCCTTGATTGCAACAACCTGTTCTGTTAATATTTGCTGCTTACGGTTTTCTAACTCGTCTGCAAATATGTTTTTAAGTTCATGCAATGTTGCTGTTGCAAGAATTTTAAGTTGTGGAAATTCTGCTCTAATTTTTTGTTCAAGTAATTCCCTGTTGTCTGTCAACAATGTCGGAATTTGCGGATTGCCAAGATAAGCAACGTATTGACCTTCGTTATCAATAAAGCAAGGTTCTCGGTCTGTATGTAGCAAGAAGTAATCAACTTCTTGTATTTTTTCAGGAACTATTGAAATTGATTTCCCTAAATGCGAAATATTAACTAAACCGGTTGCTCTCAAATAGCGAACACAAGCATCAGCATAATCTCGCATAATGCTTGCTTTTGTACTTAGGAATTTTGTTATCGAAGCATCTTTAGTTTCTCTGGTTTGTGTATTTCCTGAACTAATGGCAGCACTATAAATTTCTCTTAATTCTCTGTCGAAATATTCTGCTCGAAAACGCTTGTAATTTCCTTCATTCTTCGCTTTCACAATTCTGAATTGATTGATTTTATCAACTATTGTATCAAATTCTCTGTAGTCAACCAATTGCAAGCCAAACATCTTTAACTCTTCAAATTTCAATGAGCCAAAATGTCTAATGAGCCTGAAAAGTTCAAGATAAGGTTTTACCCAAAATTCTGCGGAATTTGCAGTTGGTTTGTGAAACGGAGAAGGAATTTGAAATTTGAGTAGCTGTCTTAAAAATATCTCATCTTTTCTTCTTGAGTTTACAAGTTCTTCTCCTGCCGGAGTAAGTTGAATTGTTGGGGAGAGAATAACAAATCCAAGTGCTTTTGGTGCTCTGTTTATTCTGTCTCTTGCACTGAACGCCGGGTCGTTAACCCCTTTACCATTAAAAAAGTTTTCCTCTCTCAACAGCTCCATAAATGCGCTTTGAGTTTCATTATTCCATTTCTGACCTGCGAAATGAGTGTGTAAAAGCCCAATTTCAGGAATCATCTTGGCAGGTGTCCGTGGTGAAGTGGTTACAAAAATTACTCTACTGTCTATTCTAGCCATTGGAAAATGATTCTACTTCAAGTAATAATTTGGGTTCTCGTCTTAATGCTTCATTGCCGTAGTTAGAAATGAGAATGTGACTTGCTACTGACTTAAATCTATTCCTGATATTCACTGCATATGATTTTCCATATTCATCAACAATGTAGTCACTATACAATTTTTCTGTGAGTGGAGTTTTTCCAATAACCATAAGGGCTTTACACTTTAGGTCTTTGTATTGCTTAGCTAATTCAATGTGGTTTTTCTCACTAAATCCATCCTTGTGCTCAACATTGCCATAATCCGAAAAAACACAATCATAAGGTGGATCTAAAAACATAAAGTCGTTTTCGGTTGCCATTTTAAAAATTTCGGAATAATCTAGATTGTAAACTTCAGTATTAGTAAGTAATTTGCTATGAGCTTTTGTAACCAATGAAGTGTTTAGGTTCGCATACCGACCATAAGGCACATTAAATTCTCCTTTTGCATTATAACGTATCATACCTGAATAGGCTGTTTTATTTATGAAGAAATAAAGTAAAGCATCGGAGTATTTTTTTTCAGTCAATTCGTTGAACATATCTCTGATTTGATAATAAAGAGTTTCATTTTCGTCATCAACTCTTTTATCAGGTATTTTACTTTTTAACTCTTCAAAATTCCTGCGGTTTAAGGTGTAGATTCTTTCAATTTCTATGAGTTCATTTTTCAACGTTTCAAAGTCATTTTTAACGCCTAAATAAAATGAAATAAGTTTCGAATTTATATCATTTATTATTGCTCTCTTTGGTTCTAAATGAAAAAACAAAGCACCACCGCCAAAAAACGGTTCAATAAATCGTCCATCATATTTGGGGATATGTCTAATCAAATGTGGGATTTCTTTTGACTTCCCTCCTCTGTATTTCACTAATGGTTTCATACTTTGGTTGATTTTCGTTTATATTGAACAATGCTTTCAGCAACCACATTTAATATCTGAGTTGCTTCTTCCTCTTCGACAATAATGTCGTAAACCTTGTCTGCCGACCATAAAAGCATTAATTCTTTTGAGTCAACTTCGAGCAAGTGCGCAAGAACTATCAATTGTTCTCTTTTTGCTCGTCTGTCGCCTTTTTCAATCTTGCAGTATGTAGCTGTATCAATATCCAAAGCAGCAGCTAACTGTCTTTGAGGAATTTGTTTATCTTCTCGAAGTGTCCTGATTCTGTTACCAAAGATTGTTGACATAATTTCGTCTTGACATTATTAGGCAAATATAGCTCTTTTTCTTTTACTCGTCAATCGTTTTTGTACTATCTGCCTTCCTAATCTGACTGTCAACCTTTTCTTTCCACACCCCAAAACTGCCTTATCGTAAAAAATATCTGGCCAAAACCAAATGAATTCCTTTTCTGTGGAATCCTGACAAGTGCTTCACTACGGTAAAAATTCTGTTTTTTAGTTCAGGTAAGCATCACAATTTAATCATTATTCAAAGTAATCGTATATTTACCTTCCTCATATATTTCGATGATGAAACGGCATTGTTTTCTGGTTACTCCCGTTAAAATTGTATAACTGATTTCACATTGCAGCGGACAGAAATAATTTACAATACTATGGCGTTTCCCGGATTGAATAATATGACCAGATGACTTTTCAATCCTCAGATCCATGGGTGAAAATTCTGTAAAAGCACTTTTGATAGATAAATTTATCGCATTATCACGCGCGCTGGCAGCATCATTCTTCACAACTTTGTAATCCATTATGCCTGAGACGGAGGTAACTTTGTAAGTGATATCGGGGTCAGTATCTCCAACGTATTCATCGTTTTTCCAATAGCCAAATAAAGTGTTTTTCTCTCCGTCCAGGGTATATTTGAACTTGCCTTTGCCATGTCGCTGGCCATTTTTCCAATACCCTTGAAAAAAATCTCCGTTCTTATAAAAGTATTTCCCTTTTCCATCGGGAAAGCCGTCTTTGAAAGCTCCGATATAAGTTTCTTCACCGATTGATTCCCCTTTTCCGTTGGCCAGTCCGTTCAGGCATTTGCCTTTATAACTTCCCGAAATTTTCTCAAGAAGCACTTTGCACGAATCAGACTGAGCATGGATATCGAGTACCATAATAAACAGAATGATGATTAGGCTTAGTTTTTTCATATTTAGTATCTTATCAATAATAT
>DJWN01000068.1:56137-56507 GCA_002440975.1 Bacteroidales bacterium UBA6229 | reverse complement strand
CTGGTGTGCTGCCGGATGCCTAAATTTTTATATTTTCGTGAACGCTTGGAAATACATGTTTTTTTGAGATATTTGATGGATTGAAGGGAAAACATGGAATATTTATTCAATATGTTGTAAATAATAGATTATCAGCTGTATAAATCTTGTATGGAATATTTCAAAAAGTATATATGCACATAATCATTGGATATATTTTGGTAATATGCGTTTGATTTCGGGCTGTTTGATTGTGTTGTTCATGGTTTTGGCATACCCAAGTAGGTCTGATTCGCAGTTGGAACAGACATTTGAACAAGCCGATATCTTCACAGCGACTAAGATTAAAGGAATACATTTTAGTGAGCTTAACCAATCCGACAGCGCGATA